>JAAYKZ010000196.1 GCA_012522165.1 Clostridiales bacterium | reverse complement strand
TATGGAAGGCAAATAGATAAAGATGGGGGAAGCATTGTGGAGAATAGACAAATCCATGATATTATTAGAAATATTGAGAGGAATATTTCAAAATGTGATATCTTAAAAGGTATTCTGAATGCAAAAATAGATGGTCAAAAGATTGATTATAATTGTTACTATGATAAAGGATATACCCATGAAGAAGTTAGAATAGGAGCAGAATTGATTGATCTATACCTTAAGCTCAAAGGGCATATTGATAAGAAAGCGGATTCTATTTAGTTTTTTCACTATGGTGCAGCAATGCGCCTTTTTTTATGTCCCAAATCGTTATTAAACCTATCTTTTTGTTATCAATAAGGTTATAATAAGGTAGGATAAGGGGTTAGATATTAGGAGGTAATGAATTTGGATCAAAGAACACTTAAGGTACTAGAATACAACAAGATTATTTCTATGTTAGAGGATTATGCCTTTTCAGAAATGGGTAAAGCTTTGATTAGAGATATTAGCCCCGCATCGGATATCTCTGCAGTGAAACAAATGTTAGAGGAGACCACTCAGGCTTACTCTTTTCTTACTTTTGCAGGGTATTCTCCATTGGATATTTTTCCAGATATAGAGAGAACTTTACATAAAGCAAAAATAGGATCCTTATTGTCAGCTGAACATTTATTAGAGGTAGGATCAGTATTAAAAACTACTAATAGAGTTAAGGATGAGGTTGCCAAATATCCTAATCCCGAAAATATTCCTATTATTATGGATATGGTAGAAAGATTGCAAAGACATAGATGGTTAATGGATGAGATATTTAGATGCATTGAATCTGAAGATAAAATTTCTGATTATGCCAGTCCTCAACTGGCAAATATAAGAAGAAAAATTCAAAGGGCAAATGAGAGAGTAAGGGAGAGATTAAATAAACTAATCCATTCTCCCCAATTTCAAAAGTTTCTTCAGGAACCAATTGTCACTATCAGAAATGGACGCTATGTTGTGCCAGTAAAGCAAGAGCATAGGGCTAATGTACCTGGAATGATACATGATCAATCTTCAAGTGGAGCTACTTTATTCATAGAACCGATGCCGGTGGTAGAAGCTAATAATGAACTCAGACAATTACTTCTAGAAGAAGAAAAGGAAATAGAAAGAATACTAATGGAGCTGACCACTAAAGTGCAAACCTGTCATGAAAGCATACTAAATAATTTATATATACTTGCCAGGTTAGATATGACATTTGCCAAAGCCAGCTTTAGTAGATCATACAATGGTATATGTCCTGAACTAGTATCAGAGCCCCTCATTAACATCATAAATGGTCGTCATCCTTTAATTAATAAGGATGAAGTTGTTCCTGTTACCATAAGATTAGGACAAAAAGCAAAAGTGCTAGTTATCACCGGACCAAATACCGGGGGTAAGACGGTAACTCTTAAGACAGCGGGGCTATTTGTGCTCATGACTCAATCTGGGCTGCATATCCCAGCAGATTACGGAAGTCAAATGGGGATATTTGGAGGAGTTTTTGCTGATATAGGTGATGAGCAGAGCATTGAACAGAGCCTTAGCACTTTCTCTTCTCATATGGTTCATATTGCCCGTATAGTAGAGCAAGCTGATGCTAAGTCTTTGGTGCTGTTTGATGAATTGGGCGCAGGTACTGATCCTACTGAGGGTGCGGCGTTGGCCATGGCTATACTAGATTTCTTTCGCAAACAAGGTATATGCACTATGGCAACCACTCATTACAGTGAGCTAAAGATATTTGCTTTAACACAGAAAGGTATGGAAAATGCATCCATGGAATTTGATGTAGAGACCTTGAGACCTACTTACCGTTTATTGATGGGTATACCAGGAAAAAGTAATGCATTTGAAATATCAAGGCGTCTCGGCCTTAAAGAGGAGCTAATAGAACAGGCTAAAGAATTTATAAGCCAAGAAGATTTACGTTTTGAAGACGTATTGTCAGATATGGAAAGAAATAGGATAAAAGCTCAGGAGGAGAGAGAAGAAGCTAAATCATATTTAGATGAAGTTCAAAGAATAAAGAAACGATTAGAGGAGAATGAAAAGCAAATAAAAGAAAAGGAACAAAAGATATTGCAACAGGCTAGGCAAGAGGCCAGAAGTATTTTAAGACAAGCTAAGGATCAAGCTGATACTATAATCCGTGAAATACGCAAGCTAGCTCAGCAATACCAAGAAAAGGAACATCGCAGGGCAATTGAGCAAGCAAGGGAGCGATTAAAACATAGTCTTGATGATATGGAAAAGGCACTAGGAGATTCCATGCAGCAATCCAAAGGTTTGATGAAGCCTCCTAAAAATCTAAAGCCAGGGGAGTCAGTATATATTATTAATCTTGATCAGACTGGACAAGTGCTCAGTATATCTGAACAGGGAGATGAGGTACAGGTGCAGGTAGGCATTATGAAAATAAATGTTCATATATCAAATCTTAGAAGAATTGATGATAAACAAACTAAAGCCCATGTTTCTCGTTCAACATCCCTGTCGGTGAAAAGGAAATCTGTTTCTATGGAGCTAGACATAAGGGGTCAAAATGTAGAAGAAGCTATAATAAATGTAGACAGATATTTAGATGATGTTTTTTTAGCTGGCCTTAAGGAGGTTGTTCTGATACATGGTAAGGGAACTGGAACATTAAGAAGTGGTATACATGAGCATCTAAGGCACCATCCTCATGTAGCTTCATTTAGATTAGGTAAGTTTGGGGAAGGCGAATCAGGAGTGACTATTGTTGAGTTGAAGTAGGGGGTTAATACACCATGTATTATAAAATAAAAAAAATATTGCCCAAAAGTGATATGTATCTTATAGAAGGTATAAAGCTAATGATTGTAAACCTAATTATTATTCTAGTAGTGGGTATTATTTCTTTAGGACTATTTTGGGTTGTGTATAGGATAAGGCAGCTAGGATTTCCTCTGCCCTTACCAGTATGGCTGGTAATACTGGGCACGGGTATTCCATCTTGCGTATTTTGGTTTCAGTACGGAAAAAAATTTGGCAGTTTTGTAAGGCAAAACCGATTTACTAAGGGGCTGCTTTTAGGTATACTTGGGAATATCCCTGGATTTATAATTCTATATATAATTACAAATAGCTATCCTGAGATGAATAATCTGTCACTTGATCCAGAGATTGTCCGAATAGTATTTATTATATTCCTTATGCTATTAGTGTTAATGCCCATAATTGTATTACTGGGAACATTGGATAAGAGTATAAAATAAACCATACATAAAAAAAGCAGATGAGATCAATTATTTAATTCTCATCTGCTTTTTAAATATTAGACTTTGAATTTGTTAATAGCTTCAGTTAATTGAATGGATACATCGTTTAATTCTTGTGCAAAGGCAGCTAACTCTTCAATGCCTGCCAACTGTTCTTCAGTAGAAGCAGTGACCTCTTGGACTGAAGCAGCGGATTCTTGTGAAACTGCTGAAATATTTTGCATGGACTCGATGGCTTTATTTTTATGTGAATCCATTTCAGTTATTCTATTTAGAATTTCATTTATGCGCTGTGATAGAGTATCCATAGAGGAGGAAATTCTTTCAAATATAGCTACAGTAGCACTCACAGCTTCATTTTGGGATTCTACAATGTCATCTGCTCTTTGGGCTTGCTTTACTGTTATAGCAGTCTGCTGTTGAGTTTGGTTTATAATTGTAGCTATTTCCTTGGTAGCATTTATGGACTGTTCTGCAAGCTTTTTAACTTCGTTGGCCACCACAGCAAACCCTTTACCCATCTCACCGGCACGCGCAGCTTCGATGGCTGCGTTTAAAGCTAAGAGATTAGTTTGGTCAGCTATGCCGTCAATGACTTTAATGATTTTACCAATTGAGCGAGAGTGTTCATTCAATTGCTCAATAGATTGTATAATATTATTAGTAATAGTTGTTGTCTCAGCCGCTTTTTCATTTAAATTATTTATTGAAGATAGACCCTGACGAGTAAGCTCTGTAGTATCCGTTGAAATATCATTAATAATCTTGGCGTCTTCCATAACTAGATTAATTCTGGATGCCAATTGTTCCATAGTAGTTACTCCTTGTTCAGCTTCATATGCTTGTTCAGCGGCACCTTGAGCGATCTCTTGGATTGCTCTACTAATTTCATGAGAAGATGCCGAAGCCTCTTCTGATGTAGCAGCAACTGTAGACGAGGAACTTGAAACCTTTTGAGAAATCATAGAAGCTTGTTCAATAAGGTTTCTGGTATTCGCAATCATGGATCTTATGCTTGCTGTTAATATACCTAATTCATCTTTTCGTTTTGAAGTAGGTACTACAGTTAAATCTCCCTGAGCAGCTTGGGTAGCTACTTTAACCAACTCATTTATGGTGCGTCCCATATTAGAGGATATTAATAATCCTAAGAATAGGGCTACTAGTCCTGCAATAAAAACCAGTACCATGGTGTTATGTTGTATTTGTTTAGTTTCCTTCAATATTTCAGACATAGGAATAAGTCCTACCAAAATAAAGTCAGTACCTTCCACCTTATTGTATATAACTAGATGCTCTGTTCCTTTATACTTAACATGCATATGGTTGCTGATTTCTGTATCTTCTTTTATTTGTGTGAAAAAATCCTGCTCGGCTAGAGATGATTGCTCACCTTCTAAGCTATCTCCATTCAATCTAGCAGGTGTAAGGTCAACACCACCTGGTGTGATTAAATGAATTTCACCTGATTCACCCAGTTGTATTCCTTCTAACAGATCTTGGATTTCTTTCTTTTTAATATCTATAATTAGTACTCCTATACTTTTTTTTAATTTTACATTGTAGTATTGACTGATATATGAAAAAGCATAGTTTTTATCAAGAGCAGTATCGTCAATTTCCTTATGCTCATCTATCCAAGAACCCCTTTGACTCCCTATAGCCTGTTGATACCAAGATGATTCCCTTATTTCATCCCAATTCAAATTCATTGATTTGGATGAGGTAAATATACTTGTATTATTGTCTGTCAATATAGAAATAGAAGATATTAAGTCCATACCGATCATGGCACCATTTAGCGCTGATGTAGCGTTTGACTTTAAGGTATATTCCTCATAGGCATTTGAACCATCACTTAAATGTTTGTAACTATAATAATCCTGTAGTGATGGATTAGCAAGAAACTGTTTTGACATAGTTTCTACTTGTGAAAACATTAAATCTAGATATTTAGCAGTTTGCGTCATTGATTGAATGGTAGAATTTTGAGTTATGTTCTCAATTTTGTTGGAAGCCAACCTATGAGATTCAGTACCTAGAATAATAATAGGTATAATTAGAATTAAAAAAGCAGCTATAAGCTTTACGCGAATACTATTTATACCTATTTTTTTGTTTCTTTTACTTGAGCTAACCTCTTGTTTATTAAACAGGTTGCTCTTTTGTAGAATTTTTTGAATTCTTTTCATTACATATCCTCCTATTTCCAAGTTGTTAAAAAAGTAGTCAATAAATCTACACTCTATTAAATTCTACAAGATTTTACTTAATCCTTCTTTATTTTGATAATTTATGCCAAAATCATGAAATAGCCATGTCTTTTCAAAATAGAATTTTATCTATATAATAAAAATTGAATAGATGAGTCTTTGAAAGGGGTTAAAAAGATGGATAAATCCAATATAAAAATCATGGTTGTAGATGATGATCCTAATATTGGACAATTGATCAAACTATATCTTGAAAAAGAAGGATATAAAACAGAATGCTATTTAGATGGCCTATCGTGTCTAGAAGCTTTTAGAAATAATCCACCTAACTTGGTGATATTGGATATAATGCTACCAGGTCTAGACGGTTGGGAGGTATGTAAGAATATAAGAAAAATAAGTGAAATTCCTATAATAATGCTTACAGCTAAAGGAGAAACTTTTGACAAGGTTTTAGGACTAGAGTTAGGTGCTGACGACTATATTGTTAAACCTTTTGATCCTAAAGAACTAATGGCCAGGGTTAAGGCAGTACTTAGGCGAACCATGGGCACAAATGATGATGGCCAGGTGGTTTCATATCCTAATCTTACTATTAATATATCGGATTATACAGTCACACTAAAGGGAGAGAATATAGAATGTCCCCCAAAGGAGTTAGAACTACTTTATTTTCTAGCGTCACATCCCAACAAAGTTTTTACCAGAGAACAGCTGTTAGAACAAGTTTGGGGATATGATTTCTATGGTGATTCAAGAACAGTTGATGTCCACATAAAGCGACTTAGGGAAAAATTAAAGATAAATAACAGCAATTGGTCTATTAAAACTGTTTGGGGTGTGGGCTATAAGTTTGAGGTGAAATAATGTTTCGTTCTTTATTTTCGCGTCTGATGGTTACATATTTGATAATAATGCTCATAACTTTAATTACATTAAGCTTATTTCTCTCCAGTGCTTTACAAAGATATGTGATCAGGACCACTGAAGAGGAATTAATAAGAGAAGCAAAAGAATTAAATAGACATTATGAGTTGTATGACAGAGGATGGGTTTCCCGTGAGTATATGGAACTTATAAGTGATGGAATAACTAGTTATGAAAATACTAGTATATGGGTGGTAAGGGTAGTAGGTGATATTAGTCTTTTACAATTCCAATATAACCCAAATGGTTTAGATAATGAAATGGAAATCACTCCTTTTTCTAAAGAGGAGATTACAAATGTTTTAAGGGGAAATATAATAAAAAACATTGGAAAATTTGGAGAACGTTTTTCCGTTCCTGTTCTTACAGTTGGTATACCCCTTAAAATAGGTGGTAGTATAAAAGGAGCTATATTTTTCCATACTCCTATCGAGGAAATAGATCTCATACTATATGATATTTATGCCGATATTTGGAAAGCCACTCTATTTTCTGCTGTTCTTGCTGTTGTACTATTATATTGGACATCTAGAAGAATCTCAAAACCTTTAAGTCAAATGAGTGATGTATCTAGAGAGATAGCCAGTGGAAATTATAAGCGTCGTGTAAATGTTTCTAGCAGAGATGAGACTGGGCAATTAGCCTTAAGCTTTAACGCAATGGCGGATTCCTTGGAGAGGTTAGAGGATATGAGGCGGACTTTTGTGGCTAATGTATCCCACGAGCTAAGGTCTCCTTTAACTTCCATGAGAGGATATATACAGGGAGTACTAGATAAAACTTTTGATCCAGAAGAACAGGAAAAGTATTTGACTATTGCTTTGGAAGAAACCCAAAGATTAAATAAATTAATTAATGAACTCTTAGATCTTTCACAGATTGAATCTGGTCAATTTCCTTTGAATATTAAAGTATTTGATATAAATGAACAGATTCGTCGTCTGATAATAGCTCAGGAAGAGAAAATTAATGCGAAGGAAATAGACGTAGAGATTGATTTTCAATCCAATAAGTGCATGGTAAAGGCTGATCCTGATCGTATTAATCAAGTAATAATAAATTTATTGGATAACGCCATTAAGTTTAATCGTCATAGAGGCAAAATTTTAATAAAAACATGGAAGAACAGGGGAAAGGTTTACGTAAAAATTCAGGATCAGGGTATTGGTATACCTAAAGAAGAAATTGCTAACATATGGGATAGGTTTTATCAGGTAGAAAAATCTCGGAGTGGACGTGAGAGAGGAACTGGTCTAGGATTATCCATTGTGAAGAAGATAATAGAAGAACATCATGAGAATATATGGGTAAATAGTAGTTTGGATGAAGGTTCAGCCTTTATTTTTTCATTAGAAGCATCCGCTTGATTCACTGTTATATTGTTAACACATAGTTCATATTTTTTTCAAAAAACCGGTTTATAATTAGATTAGAAATAGAATGGAGGCGAGGTAAATGAATGAATTCTATGAATTTGACGAAAGATCTTATCAGAGAAAAGGTGGTTTTTGGAAATACACTGCTGTAGCACTAATTTTTTTATTACTGGGTGCTGTTGTTATGTATTACATTAGCCCTTATATCCAAGATTCAAATAGTAGTATTGCAGGAAAAAATATTGGTCAGGAGGATAAGACTACTATAGAGAAAGATGTAGATGAAGATGAATCCAACAAGCTACCTTCCCTAGGAGCAAAAGGGGATCTCTTTATCACCTCCGATAACCCTGTAGTTGAAATTTCAGAAAAAGTAGGTCCAGCAGTCGTAGGTATAACCAATAGAAGTGTTATAAAACAAAGATCACCCTTTTTCGGGCAAATTGAAGAAGAACTAGAAGGTTATGGTTCGGGGATTATTATTAGTGAAGAAGGATATATAGTTACTAACAATCATGTAATAGAAAATGCTGATGAACTAGTTGTTATTCTAAAAGGTGGAAAAGAAGTACAAGCAACATTGATAGGTAAAGATTCTATGACTGATGTGGCTGTAATAAAAATCGATGAACCAGATCTTACTGTTGCTAAAATAGGTGATTCGGATCAAGTTCGTCAAGGAGAATTAGCTATAGCAATTGGCAACCCACTAGGCCATACTTTAGCAGGAACTGTTACTGTGGGAGTAGTTAGTGCAGTGAATAGGGAAATCACCTATGGCAACAATCAATTTACTATGATCCAAACTGATGCAGCTATAAATCCAGGTAATAGTGGTGGTGCACTGGTAAACTCAAAGGGTGAAGTAATTGGAATGAACACTCTTAAGTCCAAGGCTGAAGGTCTAGGTTTTGCAATACCCTCCAATGTGTTTATGCCTATAGTTGAGGAGCTAATTCAAAGGGGTAGGATTGAGCGTCCGGGTATAGGAGTTCTGATAACACAAGTTACTGATGAGATGATTGAAACTTACGGATATCCTAAAGGGGTAGCTATAGCTCAAATTGCCCGTGATAGTGCTGCAGATAAAGCCGGACTATTACCAAATGATATAATTGTTGGAGTGGAAGGCAAGAAAATAGAAACTGTAGACGAGCTTAAAAATGAGATTAATAAATATAAGGTAGGAGATATTGTTAAATTTACTGTATGGAGAGATGGAAAAGAGTTTGTAGCTCCTATTAAGCTACAGCAGTTAGGAGAATAAATTAGAAGTATGAAAAAAGCCAGATTAAATCTGGCTTTTTTATCCTTCATATATATATTTGGCTAAAAATCGTGGAATTCCATCTTTGTTACCCCAACGATTGGCAAAAACTCTAATGGAGTCACCAATACTAAAATCGAAACTTCGCCAATATTCTACGTAAAATAGCTCCTCTAGGTCCGATTGCTCCTCTGATATATCTACTATGAAAACATTTCTATCTCCAGTTTCTATTATCTCTTTTATACTACCACTGAAGACAAAATGTCTTCCATTACTAAGTTTTTCGTCTCGCTGTAAATCATTATAAACGGGCTTCCAAGCTGTAGAAGTATAAGTGTGCACATCGGTTTCTCTCTCCAGTATAACTTCTATAGAGGATTCTTTACCGTTAAGTTTAGCAGTCAAATTGCAAAGAGTATAGCCTGGACGTTCTGCTTTAACATACAGGGTAAACTCACCAGTATCCCTATTAATCTCTGGTTCTTCAAATATTTCTAGGTCAGCTTCTATAGTAGCTTCAGGATCAACTGTGCCGCTTACCTTTACCCATAGCTCCTTTGAGGATATAGGAGAGGACTCATTAATAGTGAATAATACGTCCATAGGGGATTTTCTCAGTATAATCTGCTGGATATTGTCTAGGAAACCTGGGGTAGAAACCCTAATATTCAGTATAAGCTCATCTTGACCTGAAGGGATGCTGAATTCTTTTTCAAATCTACCGTCTGGTGTTACTAAATCCGTAAAGTCCTGTTCATTTATAAATACCTCTGATTCAGGAAGAATCTTAAAAGACACTTTTGAAGTATCCCCTTGGAATTCAGTCTCTGAAGTCGAAGGCTGAAGCAAGTTAAAGGGAGCATAATTATATGGTGGTGAGAGAGTTATGGATACTCTTTCAATAACATCGGATAAATTTGGCGACGAGATAATTGCGTCTACATGCACTACATAAAGCCCATCCTCATTTAACTCAGGATTGTATGAATAAAGTAGAGATTCTTCTACTATGAATTCTGTACGACCGTTTTCAACTTCTAAGACTTCACCTAAAAAACTTATTTCCGTACCATTAACAGTATTAAAAACTATTCTATAAGCCTTTTTGTCCTGTATGGTTGTTTCTTCAACAGAAGAAGATACAGCAATGGACTGACCCATGTTAGATGAGTGAGGGTCTCTATTGCCAAAACGCTGCATACCAGCAAGTATAGCCAGAACAGCTAAAGCTACTAGAACAATTAAGGTTAATATTTTATTGATTGCTTTTTTACGTTTATAGGATGATTTATCTTTCTTATATCTACGTAAAGGCATTTGAGTAGTTAGATCCAGTTCTGATGTTTGGACCGCATTAAACAAATTATCTTCAATATCCACTAGGTTGTCATCTTTTAAGAAATAATCATAGGTACTGTCAATATTGTCAATGTTATCAAAATCATCAAAAGAGTCATTTTCAACTAAGAGGTCTTCTTGATTTGTATGTTCATCTTCCAAACTAAAGCTTGTATCCAGGCTTGTATCCAGATTTTCTAACTTATACTCATGAATTTTATCTTTATTTTCTTTTAATTTATATCCGCAATAATAACAGTAATTATTGTAAGGTTGATTTCTTGTATTACATGATGGACAGAACATAGATTATCTTCCTCCTTTGGTACATATATAGAATTCGCATTTTTCTTCTAAATTCCTTCTTTTATGAGAAATATTTTGTATCCTGTCTGGTGAAATTTTCTATGTTAAGGTCTTTCACTAATGTTCTAAACATGTTAGAATAATATTAAATCTTATCAGGTGATGATATAATTATAGAATAGAATGTGTATTTAAGGAGCTGATATTGTTGGATCATTTTAGAGAAGAATCAGTAAGCAAAGTCAATTCTGGCCTGAATACCTTAATATATGTTTTGGCCTTTGCAGGTATGGTCTTCTTTGGTTTTATTGCATTAATGAACTTTATGGCAATAC
>JAAYKZ010000195.1 GCA_012522165.1 Clostridiales bacterium | reverse complement strand
TTATTACTATTGGAGAAAAGGCAGAAATAGAAATAATAATCAATCGTTCTAGATTTGTTGCCCGTGCTTTTCCTATAGGGAATGAGGAGGATGCTTTATTTTACCTAGAACAAATACGTGAAGAGTTTCCTGACGCTACACATCACTGCTATGCCTATGTTCTAGGTAGAGGGAGTACTGTACAGCGTTTTGACGATGACGGTGAACCTGGAGGTACTGCTGGCATGCCTATATTACAAGTGATTTTACAGCAGGGAGTTGAGAATGTATTAGTTGTAGTCACGCGGTATTTTGGAGGTATTAAATTAGGAGCCGGAGGTTTGGTGCGTGCTTACTCTAAATCTGCAGCAGAAGTTCTTCAGAAGGCCGGAAAAAAAGAGATGACACTAAGCAATCGTGGCTCTATATCAGTAGACTATAGCCTTTGGGGCTCCTTAGAATATTTTTTAAGGCAACAAGGAGTTGAAATATTAGATATTGATTATCAAGAAAATGTTACTGTAAAGGTTATAACTCAAATGGATTGGAAAAACTTCTGCAACATGATAGTAGAGTTAACCAATGGCAAAGGAGTTTGTAACTTTTTGGATCAGGTATATCACTCTTGGCCAAAGAAGAAATAATAAGGTCTTTAACTTGTAAAGACTAAAGGAAAGTAGTATACTATTACATGCTATTTGCTAGGAGTGTATTATTAATGAATTGGGAAGCAGTTTTAAGATTAGTGTTAGCCATGATTGTTGGTGGTATTATAGGTTTGGAGCGAGAACAGAGCAATCGTCCTGCAGGCTTTAGAACCCATACATTGGTATGTGTTGGATCTGCTTTAGTTTTTCTAACATCGGAGTATGTTTTTGAGGCCTATCATGAAATAGTCAATATGGATCCTACACGTTTGGCTGCCCAAGTTATCAGTGGAATAGGTTTTTTAGGTGCAGGGACAATAATGCATTATGGGCCTAATATAAAAGGCTTAACATCCGCTGCAACTCTTTGGGTTGTAGCTTGTTTGGGCCTTGCTGTTGGTGCTGGCTTTTATTGGGGTGCTATTACCACAACAATAATAGTTTATATAACCCTAAAATTACTTAAAAAAGTTGAAATAAATCTATTCAAGAACAGTGGCACCACCGAAATTTCTATTGAGCTAAATAACATTCCTGGTCAGATAGGTAAGGTTACTGAGTTAATGGGAAAACTTAATATACAAATTAAGGACATTGACATAACACCTAGTGAGGAGTCGTGGATACATGTAACCTTTTTAGTAAGCTTACCATCTTCGATAACGCGAAAAACCCTTCTAGCTGAACTATCTAGAATAGAAGGTGTTTTAATAGATTGGGAGGATGAAACAAATGATACTTAGGGAATTGCTAGCAAGCACCCCTGTTTTTGAGATAGTAGGTCGTAGGAGGATTGATATTAAAGGCATAGCACTGCGACCTGAAGATGTAAAGGAGGGATATTTATATATTTATTCAGAATCTGTTGATGAGTCCGGCCTGTCATATGAAGAAGCCATACATAAGGCTATCGCCAACGGAGCTATAGCAATTGTTATTGGAAGTGATGATAAAATTACAGACAGTTCTGTAACTTTTGTCAGGACTTATCACTATCGTCGTTTTCTTTCTGCGGCATCAAGGAATTTTTACCATAATCCATCTCAAAGCATGAGTCTGGTAGGAATTACTGGTTCTCATGGAAAAACTACAGTAGGATGGATGATAAAATCTATTTTGGATGTAGCTGAAATTCCTGGTGTAATGCTAGGGGCAGATTATTATCAGGTTGGCCATGATTCTTGGCACCCATATCCAGGAGGTATGAACCCCCTAAATATGAATGAGTTTTTATATAAAGCAGTAAAAAAAGGTGTACACTGGGGGATAATTGAATGTAACTATACGGGAATTGTAGAAGATCAATTCAGTCATGTATGGTTTAATAGCATAATATATACAGATCTTTATACTTATTTTCGGAATCAGAAAGCTGATCATCATTACTTTGAAATGAGAAAGACGCTGATAGATCATCTAAAAACAACCCAAAGCCCGGTTATCATAAATGTTGATGATTTTTATGCTTTTCATCTACAGCAGCGTACTGGTAGCGTAGGTTATGGTATATTTAATAATGCTGATGTAACTGCACGTGAACTAGAGCTTTTTGAGGATTCAAGTCAATTTATATTGGTAACACCTAAAGGCGAAAGAGAAATCAAGCTCAATATTCCAGGGATTCACAATGTTTATAATGCATTGGCAGCTGTTGCTTGGAGTTTAGCTGAGGGATTAAATGTAAATGATGTGGTAAGAGGAATAGAAGAATTTAAAGGCATGCCTGGTGGTGAGGAAAAGATCAACCTTACTGACAGCATTAGGGTTAAAGATATCCTAGATACAGATTTAGAAGATATAGAAAAGGTATTTAATAAATTGAAGAATGATAAAAAAGGCGGCATTGTAACCATATTGTGTATGGATGATTCTAAAGATGTAGGAAAATATAAAAGATTAGGCAAAATCATAGGTCAATGTGAAGGTCATTGTATTGTGGTCCATGATTATTTTTGCACCAGTAATATGGCTGAAGCCAAGACTGCAGTAACTAAAGAATTGGAGAATGTAATAATATACAATAAAACAGATTACTATAAAGCTATACAAAAGGCTGTTACTTTTTTACCTCAGGGAGGTCATATACTTTTAGTTAGGGGATAAAATAGGAGTATTATTTTTAAGAATAAAAAAAAGCAACTTTTTATAAAGCTATACTAGAGGAGTGATTTAATGGATGCTAAACAGTTTCTGGGGCAATTGATTGATGTTCCAGGAGTTTCTGGATATGAGGACAAGGTCTCCAAATTGATTATGAAGGCTTTTGAGCCATATTGTAATGAAGTATATCGGGATGCTTTTTATAATGTTTATGGTAAAAAGCTAGGCAGTAAATCTGGTCATGGACCAAAGGTAATGTTAGCTGCTCATCTTGATGAGATAGGGCTTATGGTAAAGGATATAGATGATAAAGGCTTTATTAGTTTTACCAATATAGGAGGAGTAGATCAAAGAATCCTTTTATCTCAAGAAGTCTATGTTCATGGAAAGGAAAAACTTTTCGGTGTGATAGGAGCAAAACCGCCCCACCTCCAGGAAAGAAAAGAAGCCCAAAAGGCTGTTCCTATGAAAGAGTTGGCTATTGATGTTGGTCTCCCAGCAGCAAAGGTAAAAGAGTTAGTATCCATAGGTGATCTTATCACCTTCAAGAGCCCATTGGTGGAGCTAGAAGGCACAAATGTCTGTGGTAAATCCATTGATGATAGAGCTGGCGTAGTAGTGATGTATGAGACCATGAAGGAGTTGGAGAAGCTGGTATTTTCGGGTGAAGTCTATTTTGTAGCCACTGCTCAGGAAGAGGTTGGTACAAGAGGAGCTATTATAAGTACTAACAAAATAAATCCTGACATAGGAATTGCTATAGATGTTACCCATGGAGATACCCCTGATGCTCCAAAGAGTGATACCCATGCCATGGACAAGGGGCCCGCAATAGGGGTAGGACCCAATATGCATCCAAAGCTAACCAAGAAGCTAATGGATGTGGCCAAAGAAAATAGAATAGACTATCAGGTGGAAGTTGCCCCTGGACTAACTGGAACTGACGCTAGATCCATGCAGGTTTCCCGTGAAGGTGTTCCTACTGTATTGATTGAGCTACCCCTTCGATACATGCACACCACGGTAGAAACCTTGAACATGGAAAATGTTAAGAAAGCTGCAAAATTAATAGCATTGTTTATAGCTTCAATGGAGGAGGGATGGGAAGAATGTCTGACTTATTAAGAAGATTAACCGAGGCTAGAGGAGTTTCAGGCAATGAGGATGAAGTACGGCAGCTAATAATAGAGGAAGTTACTCCATTAGCTGATGAAGTACGTGTTGATAGGATGGGAAGTGTTATAGCTTATAAAAAGGGAACCAGGTCTAATAAGAAGGTAATGCTCTGCGCTCATATGGACGAAGTAGGCTTTATTATAACCAGGATTGATGACAATGGTATGCTAAAGTTTGCGACAGTGGGCTCAATAGATCCAAGAATCCTTCCTTCAAAGAGAGTTAGGATAGGAGATAAAGCTATACCAGGAGTATTGGGTATAAAGGCTATTCACCTACAAGAGCCTGCGGAAAGAGAGAGAGCTGTAAAAGTTAGTCAGATGTATATTGATATTGGGGCCAAGAATAAAGAAGAGGCTGAAAAACTGGTAAAACCAGGGGATTATGCGGTTTTTGACAGTGAGTGTGTTTATTTTGGTGACAACAAGGTAAAGAGCAAGGCCTTGGACGATAGGGTAGGGTGCTTAACCTTGATAGAGGCCCTAAAAAGCAGTTATCCATTTGATTTATACGCTTGTTTTACAGTTCAGGAGGAGGTAGGCCTTCGAGGCGCTAAAGTAGCCGGTTATAGCATCCAGCCGGATATGGCTTTAGTTGTTGAAGGCACAACCTGTTCTGATGTTCCAGGGGTGGATCCCCACAAGCACAGTACTAGGATGGGAGAAGGCCCTGCTATATCCATAGCAGATCTGGCCTCCTATAGTAATAAAAAATTGGTTTCTTTTTTAATCCAATGTGCAAAAAATGCCAATATCCCATTTCAGATAAAAGAAAGTATAAGCGGTGGCAATGATGCTGGTGAAATTCAAAGAGCAGCTGGAGGAATTATGACTGCTGTTGTGTCAGTTCCATGTCGCTATATACACTCACCATCATCGGTAGCAGATTTAGACGATATTAATAATACAATTAAATTGGTTCAAGAATTCTTAAAAGGATGTGAAGCTATATGAGAGAATTAATTAAGAAACTAACCAGTATTTATGGTCCTGCTGGAAACGAAGAATTAATTAGTCAGGCTATTCGCGAGGAAATAGAGCCTTATGTAGATGAAATAGAAGTTGATGTAATGGGTAATCTAATAGCTCATAAAAAGGGAAATGGTAAGGGTAAACGTATAATGTTAGCTGCCCATATGGATCAAATAGGTTTTATGATTACCCACATCGACGACAAGGGATTTTTAAGGTTTTCTAACTTAGGTGGCATATCTGTGCCTTACTCTATTAATCGTAGGGTAATGTTTAAAAGTGGATTAGCAGGAGTAATTGGTTATGAGACTGAAATAGATAGCTGGAAGGATATTACTCTTTCTAAAATGTATATAGATATTGGTGCTTCAAGTAAGGAAGAAGCTGAGAAATTAGTGAAAATAGGTGATGTAGCTGTTTATCATCCTCTGTTTTCGGAGAGCAATGGCAAATATATCAGTGGTGCTATGGATGATAGGGCAGGATGTGCTCTTTTGGTGCAGACCATAAAGAATATAGAATCTACCCCTCATGATTTATACTTTGTATTTACAGTACAGGAGGAATTGGGATTAAGAGGAGCCAGAACTGCAGCCTATGCCTTAGAACCAGATATAGGTATTGCAGTTGATGTAACCGCTACAGGAGACACACCTAAATGCAGACCCATGGCTGTTGCTTTAGGTAAAGGGCCGGCTATAAAGATTAAAGATGCCTCAGTATTGGCCCATCCTTTGGTAAAAGATTTAATGATATCCACGGCAGAAAAGCATAATATTCCATATCAGCTAGAGATATTGGAGTATGGGGGCACTGACTCTGGTGCTATCCATCTATCCCGCGGCGGAGTTCCATCGGGAGTGCTATCAATACCCTGCCGTTATGTTCATAGTGATAGCGAAACTATTGATGCTAGTGATATGGAGAACGGTGTTAAATTACTAACTAAAATTTTAGAAGAGAATATAGACTTTAATGATATAGGTTTGAGCTGATTTTATTATAATGGCTATTGATTGTTCACTTATCAATAGCCATTTTGTATTTATCCAAAAAAACATTGCCTATCATAAAATTTTGCCCTAATAATATCTAAATCAGATAAAGGCAAGTGAAGGACTTAACTAATTAAGTTAAAGCATAAATAATAATATTCGAAATGAAGAATATAATTGTAAAACTCTAGAAGTGTATGATATATTAGAGATAGAAAAAAGAGCCTAATGCAATGCTAGGGGGAGGGCTACAAGTTGAGCAATTTCTGGTTAATGGTTATACTGTTTATTTTTGGTGGGTTAATGTTGGTTGTTGAATTAATGATGCCGGGATTTAGCATTCCAGGCATAGCTGGTATAATATCCTTAATTGCTGGAATCGTAGTTGGTGCATCGGTACTAACTGCTGGCCAACTGGCCGTGGCTATATTAATTGTCTTTATTGTTATAATAGTAATGGTAGTGCTATTATAC
>JAAYKZ010000194.1 GCA_012522165.1 Clostridiales bacterium | reverse complement strand
GGTTATTACCTTATCGATAGTTTGATTGATGACTCTTAGACGAGTTTTTTCTTTTTGAGTCATATTGAATGTCTCCTTTCGCATACATGACATTTTATCAGAATAAATTCAATATGACATTTTCATAGAATAAGATTATTCATGCAATTTTTTATTGACATATGAAAGTTTATATACTATAATTTATGCCTGTAAAGGGAAAATACTTTACAGTCCCTTATCCTACCTTTAGGGAGTGTACGAATGGAAAAGTTTGCTCAAATGGGAATGTTGTTGGAGATATATGGTGGTTTACTTACCCATAGGCAAAGGGATGTTATGGATTTATATTATAACTATGATCTTTCCCTTTCCGAGATAGCTGAGCATTTTGACATCAGTCGTCAAGGTGTATATGATCTTATAAAAAGATCAGAGCAGATTCTTTTTAGAGCAGATAATAGTATTGGAATGTTAAAACTACGAAATAGAGTATTAGATGGGATTAGAGATATTGAACAAGATATAGAAGAGTTAATTGATCAGTTAGATGTAAATTGTGTAAAAAATCCTGATGAAATTAAAGAAAGATTAAGGCTTATAAAGGGAAAAGTTGTGAATCTGAGAAGTTTATGATTCTGTGATAACTGGCCATTATATAAGGAGGTTAAATGATGGCATTTGAAGGACTGTCAAGCAAGCTACAGTCAACCTTTAAAAAGTTGACAGGAAAGGGTAAGCTTTCTGAAAAAGATGTAAAAAATGCTATGCGGGAAGTAAGACTAGCTTTACTAGAGGCTGATGTCAACTTTAAGGTAGTAAGGGAATTAGTTAAAAAGATTAGTGAAAGAGCTGTAGGCCAGGAGATAATGCAGAGCCTAACTCCTGGGCAACAGGTTATTAAGATAGTAAATGAAGAGTTAACCGCTTTGATGGGTGGAACATATAGCAAAATAAATATGGCCTCTACTCCACCAACGGTAATAATGATGGTGGGACTGCAGGGTGCAGGTAAAACTACTACAGCAGGAAAGTTGGGCGGTTATTTTAAAAAAGAAGGTAAGAAACCTCTCCTTGTTGCATGTGATATATATCGTCCTGCAGCCATAAAGCAGTTGCAGGTAGTAGGAGAACAATTATCAATTCCAGTATTTGAGATGGGCAAGGATGATCCTGTCAACATAGCCAAAAAGGCCATTGCCCATGCCAAGGATGAGGGTTATGATATAGTAATCATCGATACAGCAGGTAGGCTTCATATAAACGAAGAATTGATGGATGAGCTAAAAAACATTCAGAATGCTGTTAATCCCCATGAGATTCTTTTGGTAGTTGATGCAATGACAGGGCAGGATGCTGTTAATGTAGCCGAGAGCTTTAATGAAAAGCTAGGCATAGATGGAGTAGTTTTAACAAAGCTAGATGGGGATACTAGAGGAGGAGCAGCCCTTTCAGTAAAAGCAGTAACAGGTAAGCCTATCAAATTTGCTGGTATGGGTGAAAAATTAACTGATTTGGAGATTTTTCATCCCGACAGGATGGCATCTAGAATTCTTGGAATGGGAGATGTGCTTAGCTTAATAGAAAAGGCCCAGGCTAATATTGATGCTGAAAAGGCAATGGAGCTGGAGAAAAAGCTTCGAAGTCAACAATTTACCCTTGATGACTTCCTTGAACAGCTCCAGCAGGTTAAAAAAATGGGTCCATTAAGCGACATTATTGGCATGATTCCTGGGTTAAATTCAAGTAAGATTGGAGGCTTGGACCTAGATGATAGGCAGATAGTTAGAACTGAAGCCATCATACAGTCTATGACTAAGGAAGAGAGATTAAACCCCAACATCATCAACGCCAGTAGAAGAAAGAGGATTGCCAAAGGTAGTGGAACCAGTATACAAGACGTTAATAGATTATTAAAATCCTTTAATGAGTTCCGCAAGATGATGAAAAAGATGTCTGGGATGGAGAAATCCATAAAACGAGGTAGGTTCAAATTTCCTTTTTAAATAGCTTGTTAGGATTTATACTTTCTTGTATTTGGAGGTATAGATTCTTTACAATATATTATTTATAATCAAAGAAGAGAGGTGATACAATGGCAGTAAAAATCAGACTAAAAAGAATGGGTTCAAAGAAGAATCCTCACTATAGGGTTGTAGTTGCAGACTCTAGATCACCAAGGGATGGACGATTTATTGAAGAAATTGGATATTACCATCCACTAGCCAACCCTTCAGTAGTTAAGATAGATGCTGAAAAGGCAAAGAAATGGCTACAAAATGGTGCGCAACCTACAGATACCGTTAGACAGCTTTTTAAGAAAAACGGTATTATTGAAGGATAAAGACTAATGCTAATTTAATAAAAAATAATTACGGGGGTATGTAAAATGGGAGAATTAGTTAAATTTATTGCTCAATCCCTAGTAGACAATCCAGATCAGGTGGAAGTCAAAGAAATCCAAGGAGAGCAGACAGTAATTATAGAATTAAGGGTAGCCCCCGAAGATATGGGCAAAGTAATTGGCAAACAAGGACGAATCGCTAAAGCTATTCGTACCGTTGTAAAGGCTGCAGCAACCAAGGAAAAGAAAAGGGCTGTTGTAGAAATTTTATAAAGTAGGATGTAAGAGAAATTGTTAGACTATATTTCAGTTGGATATGTTTTAAAACCCCAAGGTATTAAGGGGGAAATAAAGGTCGAACCTCTTACAGATTATATAGAGCGATTCGACGAATTGGATATTCTCTATATAAAAGAAGATGATAAATACACGCCCACAAGGATTCTATCAAGAAAATATAGCCCTAATCATGTATTTTTGCTATTAGAAGGCTATAATGATAGAAATCAAGCTGAAAAGCTAAGGGGGCAATATCTCTGGATTGCTAGGGATCAAGTCAGAGAATTACCTGAAGATACCTTTTTAATCGCTGATATAATTGGATGCGCTGTATATACCAAAGAGGGACAGTATCTAGGTCGGGTGGATGATGTAATAGAAACAGGTAGCAATGATGTCTATGTGACCAAGGGTCCTTTAGGAAATATTTTAATTCCTGGGCTGAAAAAAACTGTATTGGAAGTAGATATTAAAGATAAGAAAATTGTAGTGTCAGCACAGGAATTGGAGGGATTATTGCCCAATGAGGATTGATGTTCTAACCCTGTTTCCTGAAATGTTTCACGGAGTTTTGGGGACAAGCATTATAGGGCGGGCAATAGAAAACAAGATACTAGATATTAATCTTGTTAATATAAGAGATTTTGCTAAGAACAGGCATAAGCAAACTGACGACTATCCATATGGTGGAGGTCCAGGTATGGTTATGTCACCTCAGCCCTTGTTTGATGCTTTTTATCATGTGCTGGATAAATCATCTTCAGCAAGAGTAATTTATTTTACTCCCCAGGGTAAAACTCTAAGGCAGGAGATGGCCAGGGACTACGCAAAGATGTCTCATTTAATATTGCTATGTGGCCATTACGAAGGGGTAGACCAAAGGGTCATAGACAGATTTGTAGATGAAGAAATATCTATAGGTGATTATATCCTAACTGGTGGAGAACTTCCTGCAATGGTTTTCATTGATTGTGTAAGCAGATTAATACCAGGTGTACTGGGCAGTTCTCAATCAGTAGAAGAAGAATCTTTTAGCGAGGGTCTCCTGGAGTATCCCCATTATACTCGTCCTCAAGTGTACGAAGGATTTAAGGTTCCTGAAGTACTTTTGTCGGGAAACCACAAGGAAATAGAAGAATGGAGAAAAAAGGAGAGTCTCCGTAATACCTTAAAGAAGCGACCTGACTTATTAAAGGATGTTGACTTAACTTTGGAAGAGCGCAAAATAATTGATGAGTTAAAGAGGGGCAAGCTTTAATCAGCTAAATATTTATTGCCTTGAAAATGCTGGTATGCTATAATGAATTTTGAATTATGCACGTTCCTCTGTCTTTATATAGTTATGAACGTTCGGCATGGAAGGAGGTAGTTGTAGAAATGGATGTTATTCGAGCTATCGAAAAAGAACAGATGAAAAAAGATATTCCTCAATTTAATGTAGGTGATACTGTTAGAGTTTATGTTAAAGTTGTTGAAGGATCTAGAGAGAGATTGCAAGCCTTTGAAGGCACTGTAATACAGAAAAGACATGGTGGTATTCGTGAAACCTTTACCGTACGAAGAGTATCCTATGGTGTAGGTGTAGAAAGAGTTTTCCCGATTCATTCACCTAAAATTGATCGAATAGAGGTAATTCGAAGAGGTAAAGTACGTAGAGCAAGACTATTCTATCTAAGAAATAGAGTAGGAAAAGCATCAAAGGTTAAAGAGAGACAAATATAAGAATGTGGGACTGAGGGCAGTCCCATATTTTTTCACACCTTTGTTATTAGGAGATGGCTGAGTATGAGTGATATAAAGAGTGATATCAAAGAATGGATTCAAGCCATATTAATTGCTGTAGTTGTATCTATGTTTATTCGTATTTTTTTATTCGAAACTACTTTAGTATATGGCAAATCTATGGAGTCAACATTGCATGATAGGGATAGGGTAATAATTAATAAGTTGGTATATCGATTTGGTCTTCCCAGTCGAGGGGATATAGTTGTGTTTAAAAATCCTGACAATATGGAAGAAAATTATGTAAAACGCGTAATTGCTTTGCCAGGAGATACCATTGAGATAGTAGACGGAAAGGTTTATGTAAACAGTGAAATCTTGGATGAACCTTATATAAATGAGCCTACTAAAGGAGATTTTCCCAAAGTAGTGGTTCCTTCTGGTACCATATTTGTTATGGGGGATAATCGCAACTACAGTCAAGATAGTAGAAACCCATCTGTTGGCTTTGTTCCTATAGAGAACGTTATAGGCAAAGCCCAGCTACGTATATGGCCCCTTGATGATTGGACTCTATTTGAATAGCATGAAAGGAGACATTCTATTGAATATCAACTGGTATCCGGGTCATATGGCTAAGGCCAAAAGACTCATATCAGAAAGTTTAAAATTAGTAGACATAATATTGGAGATAAGGGATGCACGTATTCCCCTAAGTAGTGCTAATCCCGATTTTGATGATCTTTTTATAAACAAATCAAGAATAGTTTTTTTAAACAAAAGCGATTTAGCTAATTCTTCGATAACTAGGGACTGGATTAATTGGTTTGCTGGTCAGGGAATAAAAGCAGTGTCCATCAATTCTTTGGATCCTAAAGATACAAACAATGCTAAGAATATAATCTTAGATACAGCTAAAGAGTTTCACGATGAGATTTTGAAAAGAAAAGGGGTTAAAAAGACTATTAGAGGTATGGTAATAGGCATACCCAATGTTGGAAAATCGGCCTTTATAAACGGTATTGCTGGAGCCAAAAAAGCTAAAACAGGAAATAAACCAGGGGTTACAAAGGTTAAACAGTGGATAAAGGTAACTCCATATTTAGAGCTTTTAGATACTCCTGGGTTATTGTGGCCTAAGTTGGATCAAAGGGAGGTAGCTCTTAATTTAGCCTATACTAGAACAATAAAAGAAGAGATATTGGATACAGAAGAGGTTGCACATTATTTCCTAGAGAAGGCTAAGGTAGAATTTCCCGAGGCTATTGTAGGTAGATATGGGGAATTGGATATGAATTTAAAGGGATACGAAATATTGGAAAATATATGTGTGCAAAAAGGTTGGATGCAGGCAGGTGGAATACCAGATATAGAGAGAGGTTCCAGACATATATTAGATGATTTTCAGCAGGGTAGGCTGGGCAGGGTGACATTAGAGAGACCATCCAAATAAAATAAGATGCGGTGTTATGACATATGAATATTGATAAACTAACTATTGGTGAGGTAAAAGAATTAATTAATAGTAGTTCAACAGAAGAGCTAAGCAGATTATTAGAGCTGGTAAAAAAAGATCATAGAAAAGGCATAAGAAATTTATATAAAACAATTCTTCGTATGATTGAAGACGAGCAAAATAGGATCAAAAAGAGGAAACTACTACTAGAAGAAGAAAACAGACTTTGGGCTATGGGCTACCATAATATTGGCGGACTAGATGAAGCTGGCAGAGGTCCTCTTGCAGGACCAGTGGTAGCAGCATGTGTAGTATTTAGCCCAGGAACATATATAGATGGAATAGACGATTCAAAAAAGCTATCCCCAGCTAAGAGGGACAAGCTCTTTGATATTATAATGGATAAGGCTAAAGCTGTAGGAATCGGCCGTGTGGAATCACAGGAAATTGATAAGATGAATATTTTTAAAGCTACGCGCTTGGCTATGGAGCAGGCAGTATTACAATGCGGTTCCCATATAGAATTTTTATTGATAGACGCTATGGATCTTCAGCTACCAGTGCCATATACTTCACTTGTAAAAGGAGATAGTCGTTCTCATTCCATTGCTGCTGCATCCATTATTGCTAAGGTAACTAGGGATAGAGAAATGTTAAATTGGCATCAAAAATACCCCCAATATGGATTTGCTGATCATAAGGGCTATGGAACCAGCAGGCATATAGAAGCTATTCAGAAATATGGTCTATGCCCTATACATAGAAGATCTTTTACTTATAAAATTATAAATGGATAAAATTAATCCATAATATTAGTTTATATAAGTTCATTGTTTATTTGTTGCATAAATCAACTTTTTATATGCAAAGCAGTATTCATTACTTTTTCGAAAATATGGAAAAGCCTTTCGTAAGTTACATCTGTAATAATAGAAGAGCTGTTAAGTAAAAATGAAAAGATAGCTGATTTTTTCTTAGAATAGCTAGATAAATTTAGCAAATGCAGCTCCAAAAGAAGAATAGCTACTTAAATTTTGCCAGTCAAGGATAAAGTGAACGGG
>JAAYKZ010000193.1 GCA_012522165.1 Clostridiales bacterium | reverse complement strand
TCTCTTCTGTTATAATTGTTTTCATAAGAAAGGTCACTCCGATATTTTTTTGTTTTTGCAAACTTCATTATATCAGAGGCCTTTCTTTTTTTATACTTTTTTGTCACAAATGTATTATCTCATTTCATGCTAAAATGTTTTTTCATAAAACACTCATCCATTTATCTCCATCAGGATGTGGACATCTTGCTATTTTATCTAATGCACGTATATGCACAAAACATCCACATTTCATGCAAATCATGTCATTAACACATGAATCGCAGCTTGAACATATTTGTAGCCTTTTTTCATACACCTTTTCTTCAACCAAATCGGCACCTAAATTTATTTTATCCCTTATCAAATCTTCTATGTATCCAGGAGGAATATTTGAATTTTTGGAACAAGATGGACATGGTCCTGACTTCAAGCTCATCTTGTTCCAACCTCCATACATACAATAGCACATGGGGGCAACTCGAAATCAATCTTACCGTTCTCAACCTTAAACCCTGTGAATTCTTTTGTAGTAACATTATCAGGATTATCAAAAGTATTATGAGCTGTAACATCTCCTTCCAGTATTCTGCCAGTAACTCTCAGTGGAACTTCCCCAGCAAAATCCAAAGAGCCTTTAGCATTAGTACTAGCTGAGATATTCACCAGCGTAATGTTTATATCCCCTTCAGAATTTATAGATGCCGAAATATCAATTTGAGGTAAATTACGCTCTATTCTTTCAGGCCTTTCTTCCCATGTTATGGGGATATAATATGCATCCTGATGACCTTTATAAAGATCAAATACATGATAAGTAGGAGTCTTGATCATCTTTTCTCCCTCTGTAAGGATGATGGCCTGTAACACATTGATAGTTTGAGCAAGGTTAGCAAGTCGAATCCTATCAGAATATTTATGGAAAATGTGGAACATCAATGCAGCACATAAAGCTGAGCGCATAGTGTTTTGTTGATATAGAAAGCCTGGATGGGTTCCCGGTTCATTATCCACCCAAATTCCCCATTCATCCACAGCAAGGAGAACCTTCTTTTCTGGATCATAATAATCCATTATACTTATATGTTGTTTAATTAAATCTTCTTTCTTTAAGGTATTTAGAGCTGTCTCATACCAACTCTTCTCAGTAAAGACAGTACCATGGGATTCTTCACCTGGTTTTACATAACAATGTACAGAAAGACCGCCCATCAAACTACTAGGTATCTTTTTCATTAGGGTTTCTGTCCATTCCAGATCTTCTGCATTTGAACCGCCAGCAATTCTAATTAGTTGAGGAGCCTTCCACCAATCGGTTTTTCCCATAGCTTGATAATTTCTTACATAAGTTGCATATCTTTTGTATTCATGGGCGTAGTATTCTGCTTCCATAAAGCCGCCACAACCCCAATTTTCATTACCTATGCCAAAAAACTTAATCTTCCAGGGTTCATCACGGCCATTTTTTCTTCTTAATTGAGCCATGGGAGATTCTCTATCATCGGTCAGGTATTCTACCCAGTTTCTCATCTCACGCACAGTTCCGCTACCCACATTGCCACATATATAGGCCTCACAGCCGATCTGCTCACAAAGATCCATAAATTCATGAGTACCAAAATGGTTGTTCTCCACCATACCACCCCAGTGCACGTTCACCATTGGTACACGTTCTGACTTGGGGCCTATCCCATCCATCCAATTATAGTCATCTGCAAAACAGCCTCCAGGCCAGCGAATGTTGGGAACTTTAATAGCCTTCATTGCCTCTACTATATCGGAGCGAATCCCACGAACATTTGGTATCTTAGAATCCTCTCCTACCCAGTAGCCATCATAAATACATCTTCCAAGATGCTCAGAAAAGTGTCCATAGATGTGCCTGTCAATTTTGGGTCCTTTGTTGCGAATATCAATAGTTGCTTTCAAATCATCATTCTCCTTTCTATATACACATTATTATGTTTATAAACACCAGTTAACCCCTTGGGTAACCAGTATGTTTGGCTATTATTAACCGCTTCTTATCTCCTGTAGCTTTTTCTGAAGATCTATCAAATGTTTCTTTTCTTCATTGAGCAATTTCCTAAAGGCCTCCTTAGCCTCTACTAGCTTGGAATATATAATCATCTCAGTGTAAAATAGTATTGAATCCTTTTCAGCTTGGATACCTAACTTCAAAGCATCTTCAGCATTATCAATATTCTCTAAAATCTCGTCTAACTTCTCATCGCTAGGAAAAACCACGGTTTCAACCATTGCTGATAAATAATTTGATATATCAGGATTGAATAGGTAAGTATCGTCAAACTTTTCTTTATAATTGGCAGCATTCTTATACAACTCTTCAAAGGTTTCTTTATGTTCTCTTTCCTGCTGGGCTAGATCCATGAATATTTCCTTTATCTCTTCCTTGTCTAGCTTATTGCCAACAGTAGTATAAAATCTTTCTCCCCTTTTCTCAATGTCCATGGCCATCTTTATAGCTTCTAAATCGTTAAAGAAAAACCTCACTAACTTCTCACCTCCTATATATAGACGCCACTTAAACGTCCTATTTTAATTAGCTTTGAAGATTTTAAACACTTTATACTATAAGTTTAACATGGCTGTTAAGTAAATTATATATCTTGATACATACATAATCAACAATATATATATTTTAAGTTATATAATGCGAAATGGCCGGCAAATTACCGGCCTCTGCCATGTGTTTTGTCATTAGTCAATTGGTTCAAACATATCCTTTTCTACACCACACTCAGGACACAACCAATCATCTGGCAAATCTTCAAAAGCTGTTCCTGGTGCAATCCCTCCATCGGGATCTCCCAATTCGGGATCATAGATATACCCACATACAGTGCACTCATACTTTTGCATTTTAATATCTCCTTCCGCTTTCATTTCATTTTATTATGTAATATTAGTTATCACATATTTTTTACCCATTTTTTATCTTCTAAAACACAAAAATTAAAAATTACCATCATTAGTAAAAATATAATTTCAAGCTTGAGATTTAAGCTCCTTAATTCGTTCCTGTAATTCCTCAATTCTCTGAAAACGCTCAGTTATTTCTTGGCATAAGTTATCAATTCTTTCAGCAGTTTCTTCTCCAAGATGCGCCCTATAGACTGCCTCACCAATTTGGGTATAAAGCTTTTTTATAGCCGCCTCCTCCTTGCCAATTTCAATATTGAATTTACCTATCTCTACTATTTGCTGGGATCTATCTCCAACGATTTTTACAGTTTCACCGATTTTTTTGCCTAAATCATCAAAAAAATCCACAGCCCATCCACTCCTTTCTTAGTATAAGTTATATTGCATTGTTGTACCAGTTCAACACTTGTATTATATCAAGCAAAATGGCTATTTGGGTTTATGAAAACTTAAGATTAGTTTTCCCAAATCAGCCATAAATATGAATGTGAACAAGTACAACATATATTATATTCTTTGTAAGGTAATGTTTTAATGACCTATAGCTCTATAAATTTCTTCCCTTACTCTACTATCCTTCTCCTGTATCAAGGCTTTCTTTAAAATATCATTAAAGCCGTCAGCTTTAATTTTGCCTATAGCCCAGGCACTATGACCTCTAATAGGGGGATGGGGATGCTTTAACAAAGAAATTAAATAGGGCATATATGATTCATCCTTGCTATTGCCTGCCAAAATTACAGCCATGGATAATACTTTCTGTGCCCTGGCATAATTTTTCCCTATAAGCTCTCCCATATTATTCATTCTATTTTTTAAACCTGTTGACCATTCTTCTAATATATCTTTTATTTTAAAAAGCTCCATTTCTTCAGAAGAGGGCAGCTTAGCTTCTAGCATGCCTTTTCTATTAAAAGGGCATACCATCTGACATATATCACAGCCCAGCATTCTGCTACCCATCTTCTCCCTTATATTTATGGGTACGAAATCCGAAGACAACATATAATGCCTAATGCATTTGCTAGGAATAACTTGTCCTTCCTTCTCAATAGCTCCAGTAGGACAAGCTCTCATACACAAGTCGCAATCTCCGCAGTCAGAAATCCTATCCATGCTATTATCAGGAGTCAAAGGGGCATCAGTTAAAATATAATGAAGACTTATCCAGGAGCCGTATTCTGGAGTATGGATAAGAGCGTTTTTACCAAAATATCCTATCCCTGCTCTATAGGCAATTTCTTTAGCTGGTAAATTAGGTTGAACTACTGTCTTATAACCAGCTTTTTCTAAAAAATCTCCTAGCTTGTAAGCAGCCTGGCGACCTTGAGGATATTCCTTATAGTATGCCGAAAATCTACCTATGCCCTTAGGAAAATTAGCTTTATAGGGAGTATGAGACCATACTGCTACTACTATGGACCTAGCTTCAGGCATAATCTCCTTGGGATCATACTTTATATTTTTCCAAAGGTAGGCTGAATCTGGATCCTGTTCTTTCCTAATCTTGATTTGACAATTCCATAGTCCCAAGGGCTTAGAAGTTGTGACTCTAATAAGTCCAAACCCTAGCTTTGTGCCGTATTCAATTAGTTGTTTTTTTAATAAATCCTGTCCCATAGTTACTCTCCATAAAAGCTACATAAATTAAAAACCGAGAGACCTAATGCCCCTCGGTAGTTAGCAATTTTCTAAAACACTTTAGGAACTAGGCCTACCTTTCTATATACCTTTCTAAGGGTTTTGTATGAGAGCCTCTCAGCCCTTTGTGCCCCTTCTTTCATAATTTCATCTAAGTAATCCTTATTTGCCATTAGTTCCTTATGCTTGTCTTGAATAGGTTTTAAAGTTTCTGCAACAACTTCAGCAACGGCTAGTTTAAAATCTCCGTAACCCTTACCCTCAAACTCTTTTTCTATGTCCTCAAAGGACTTTCCTGTAATGCTAGAATAAATGTTCATTAGGTTGCTAATGCCAGGTTTTTTGTCCACATCATATCTTATAACTGCTTCTGAATCTGTAACCGCCCTCTTGAACTTTCTAATAATCACATCGGGAGGGTCTAGGAGATTGATATAGGCATTAGGATTTTCGTCGGATTTTGACATCTTCTTTTCTGGCTGCTGAAGGCTCATAATCCTAGCTCCTACTTTAGATATATAAGCTTCTGGTATTTTAAATACATCACCATAGATGTTATTAAACCTTTGAGCAATATCTCGTGTTATCTCTAAATGTTGCCTCTGGTCATCACCTACAGGCACCAAGTCCGTTTGATAGAGAAGAATATCCGCAGCCATCAATACAGGATATGTAAAAAGCCCTGCATTGATATTATCAGAATGTCTTTGTGCTTTTTCTTTAAACTGTGTCATTCTATTAAGTTCGCCCATATAAGTAAAGCAATTTAAAATCCACGCCAGCTCTGCATGGGCGCTGTTGTGAGACTGTACAAACAAAATGCATTTCTCTGGATCTAGTCCACAGGCTATATAAAGAGCAAGCAAGGACCTTGTCCTTTTTCTCAGTTCGGCTGGAACCTGTCTCACCGTCAAAGCATGAAGATCAACTATACTATATATACAATTATATTCATCCTGCAGGGGAAGCCAGTTTATTATAGCTCCAAGATAGTTACCCAAAGTCAAATTCCCTGAAGGCTGAATACCGCTAAATATAATCTTCTTGTCTTGATTCATGGTCACGACACATCCTTTTTTCTTCATATGTTCTATATTGTAGCATCAATCTATTAATAAATTCAAGAGGAAGGCAAATAGTTTTTAAGCTTACTAAGATCTTCTAAATAGATTTCCCTAAGTTCCTTTCTATATATTATACTAGCAGGATGATATAAAGGAAACAATGTTATAGGTAACTTTTTGTCTCCTAACTCCACATCCAAAGGAGTTCCGTGAACTTTCCCAATAGTTAGCTTTGGATTATTTGCTAAGGTTTGAAGAGCTATATTGCCTAGACTCACCACCATAGAAGGCTTTACTATGCTTAACTCTTTAAATAGCCAACTTTTACTCAGTCCAATCTCTTCCTTGTTTGGAGGACGGTTGGATATACCACCAGTATCAGGGTTCACCTTAAAGGGTCTAAATTTAACTACGCTTGTAATATATAATTCATCCCTATTTAAGCCCAGTATTCCTAAAAATTCATCCAAAATCTTTCCAGCTTGTCCTACAAAAGGACGTCCTTGTACTGTTTCATGCCGTCCCGGTGCTTCTCCTACTAGTGCTAGCTTGGCATCAAGATTCCCTTCTCCATATACTAAGACCTTATTTTGATTTTTATATATATCTATAAAGTATAGGCTATATTCCCTATTTAATCTTTCCATACGTTTCTGTTTGGATGGTCTCATGAATCCTAAATCTCCTTTTTAAATTTATATCTCCCTCTTATAAATATGAGCACTCTTTAGATAATCATCTCATTTTTCT
>JAAYKZ010000192.1 GCA_012522165.1 Clostridiales bacterium | reverse complement strand
GAAGAAGCCAGTATAAATGATAGTTCATATCAGGATGTCTTGTTATCAATTCTGGAAAGTGAAATATATTTAAAAGATAAGAAGGCACAAGAAAGAAGGCTTAAATTTGCAGGTTTTCCTGTAATTAAGAAAATAGAAGACTTTGATTTTAACTTTCAAAAGTCCATAACTAAAAAACAAATCAATAGATTGTTAGAAATGGATTGGATTGACAGAATGTACAATCTAATACTCTTAGGCCCACCAGGACTAGGAAAGACCCACATTAGCATTTCATTGGGATATAGAGCAATAGAAATGGGCTACAAGGTAAGTTTTGTAACAATGGATAGTCTTATGCATACGCTAAAAACTCAAGAAATATCAAGAAAAAGCAAAGGTAAAATGAATAGAATATTATCCTCAAGCCTTGTCATAATAGATGAACTTGGATACCTTCCAATAACAAGAGAAGAAGCAAATCTTTTCTTTCAGTTAATATCATCCCTTCATGAACAAGCTTCAATAATAATCACTTCTAATAAGGGCTTAGAGGATTGGACAGAACTATTAGGGGATCCTGCTTTAACTACAGCAGTCCTAGATAGAATTACACATAGATGTGAACTTTTTAATATGAGTGGTAAGAGTTATAGATTAGAGCATAGAGAGTCATTGTTCTAATGGTAGAGGAGCTGGCAAATATTTACTAGAAAAGTTAGGGAAAATTATTTGCCAATATTTCTCCAAAAACACTTGCCGGTAACAATGGTATTATTCATCAAGTTGGTAAACCACAGGAACTCTATGAAAACCCATGTAACATGTTTGTTGCAGGATTTATTGGTTCTCCGCAGATGAATTTTGTTGATGCCATGTTAGGAAAAGATGAAGATGGATATTATGCCTTAATTGATGAAACTAGGTTTACTCTATTAGAGGAAAGGGTTCAAGGTAATAATCTTGATGACTACATAGTCAGAACTGTAGTCATAGGAATACGCCCAGAAGATGTATTGAAGGTTAACAAAAAAATGTCTACAGCTACTATTCCCCTAGAAACTAGCTCCAATAGGAATGTATTGGATACAAATGTTGAAGTTTACGAACACATGGGAGCAGAAATCTATGTATATATCGATTATAATGGACATAAATTTACAGCTAGGTTTAAATCTGAGGATGTCACCTCAGAAGATGAAAAACTCACAATTACTTTTAAACCAGAAAAAATACATGTTTTTGACAAAGAGACTGAAGTTTCATTATTAGGATTAGATACTAAGTTCAATTTCAACACCTAATAAAACAGGTGGCTTATTACGCCACCATCCTTTGTATATGTTTACACCTCGGAAAAGTCATAGTATTCCCCTTTATCAACAAGTACCTGTACCCTTGTATGCTCAGCTTGTATACTTCACAATGCCCTGTTTATAAAGATAATTGCCAAAATAATAGGATTTAATAAATATCAACCTATTGTTTTGGCAATTATAAAATAGATTTATACATCTTTGAAAGTTTTCTTAGTATTATTTCTTGTCAGAATGGAATCATTCTTTTTCCTAAAGTGCCCAGTTTTTTACATATTCGGAAAATTCAGCGTAGTTTCTCCTAATCGGCACTCTTCCAAATCTTTTTTCATATAATTCTTCTTTTCAAATATAAGCTTAATATTTAAACTTAGTGATACCCTCCTGTAATTCCTCAGCTACTCGTGCTAGAGTAATGCTAGCATTGTGAATTTCTTCCATTGATGCAGTCTGCTCTTCTACTGATGCCGCTGCTTCCTCTGAACTTGCTGCGTTTTCTTCAGCAATTGCAGCTAAACTCTGCATAATATCTGATAACTCAGTTTTTTGTTTGTCCATTTTTTTCGCAGAAGCCATTGATCTATTAACGATAGTCTTAACATATTCAACTTCCCCTGAAATACTGTGGAACTTACTTTCTGTCACCTGAACACTTTCTACCTGTTCTTTTATAATAGTTAGTATTCCCTGCATAATATCAACAGCATTTTGGGATTTTTCTTGTAGCCTTTGGAGCATTGCATTTATCTCATGTACTGAGTTTGTGGATTGCTCAGCCAGTTTGCGAATTTCTTCAGCCACTATTGCAAAACCTCTCCCAGCATCACCTGCCCTTGCTGCCTCAATAGCTGCGTTAAGAGCTAATAAATTAGTTTGATCCGCTATATTTTCTATAAGTTTGCTTGCCTCACTAATTTTTTCTGCACTTTCATTGGTTTCTACAGTGCTGGTGTAAATAGTTTTTATTGCTTCATCGCTTTGCTTTGTTTTATCTATTAAAGATTTTATATTTTCTACCCCGTCATCCTTTAGTATAATTAATCTTTCCATAACAGTATTAATTTCTTCCATGTCCTTTAAGTCTTCTTCTATAATTTTATTTAGCTCATCAGTTTTTAATACTCCGTTTTCAGTATCCTTTGCTTGTTCATTGGCACTCTTGGCTATTTCTTCAATAGTTCTTGCTACTTCATCGGCGGAAGTAGCAGACTGATTACTGATGGCAGTTAATTCCTCGGAAGAGGAGGCTACCTGCTGAGATGTACCTAAAATCTTTATGATAAACTCCCGTAGATTGT
>JAAYKZ010000028.1 GCA_012522165.1 Clostridiales bacterium | reverse complement strand
TCAGCAATTTGCAAATGCTTTAATGCTTTATTGTATTCCTCGGCATTAAAGTATTCCACACCTAAGTTTAAGTGCTGAAACATATCGTTTGGATGTGTCATAAGATATTTTGAAATCATGTTTATATATCGCTGGGTCTTATTTTTCTCAATTCTTGTTTCGTTTAAGTAGCCATAATGCAAAATAGTTATACCAGAGTCTTTGTAAATCAAATCGCGCTTGTCTACAACATTTCTCAAATTTTCGTGAACAGGATATACATATCTCAATTTGCCGTTGTTTTGAAATAATTTAAAATTGTAGTGAATAACAGTGCGACCACTGGAAATACTGGCACCACCGTAATTTATAAATTTAAACATATAAGCCTCTACTGTATCATCTTCCAGCAGTGGTCGAATCTTTCCTACATCTTCCTTTTTCACCACTTCATCTGCGTCCAGAAACAATATCCAATCACATTTAGCATTATCTATAGCAGTATTCCTAGCCTTGCTAAAATCATCTTCCCATTTTGTATGTATTATTCTTGCGCCAAGACTTTCTGCTATCTCCACCGTCCTGTCCTTAGAGCCCGTATCCACTACTACGATCTCATCCACTACGCCCTTAACACTGTTAATACAGCGGGCGATGTTCTTTTCTTCGTCTTTTGCAATGATACATAAAGATACGGTAGGTTTTGCTTTTGTTTCTCTATTTTTGTCGACTGTATTTTGCGCAGCTATCACCATTAAAAAATAATTGACAATTTTTTTGATCTCTTTATCTTTTATTTTGCTTATTTCTTTATTAAATTGGTTAATGAAATGAAGGCCTCTATGGGTTAAGGCAATGGGGTAATTTACAACAGCAATATCAAAGGCCTCTTTCAAGTCTTTCAATGCGTAGTCAAATAAATCCCTTTTTGCCATAGCAAAAGCTCTTTCAATAAGGGCTGAAACTTTCAACCCTTCATTGACAGTAGTTTTACTGAGTTCAGGAAAAATCTCCTCAAGTGGAATATTTTTATAAACTTTTCTCATAATAATTTTTTCATATTCTCTGGTCGTAGCAGCGACTTTTTCAAATGGTATAGGTTTATTTTTTGAACCTCTTACTTTCTTGTGTTGTCTATAGGTAACAGTTGGAATATTAATTCTATGTATATTGCAAATTCTTGATAATCTAATCCACATATCATAATCCTGGGCCCTTATTAGCCGTTCATCCCATTTACCTACTTTTAAATAGCATTCTTTTTTAACTATAACGGATCCACCATGGAATAAACAGCCGTGAAGTTTGCTTTTTAACATGTCTTTTTGCTCAATTTTTGGTGGATCCCATATAAGTAAAGGGACTCTATTGTTTGCATCAGTATACACCGAACTGGTATGAATAATATCGACATTGGGTTTCCTTAGAAAATGCCTCATCTGCACCTCCAATTTTCTCGGCAGTGCTGTGTCATCATCGCCAAAGAACCAAATATAATCACCTTTAGATATGCTTATACCCTTATTTATAGCAGCCGGAGTACCGCGATTTTCTTGATGCGAATATTTTATCATCCCTGTGTCCACGTAAGGCTTTAGTTTTTCATAAGTTTTGTCAGTGGAGCCGTCATCTATAACTATTAGCTCAAAGTTTTGATAAGTTTGCCCTAGTATGCTGTCTACAGCTTCTTGTATATAAGCCTGTCCATTGAAGGTAGGTAAAATTATAGAAACTTTACCTACTTTACTCAGGTCTTCTAGGGGATGCGGTGGAATAAAACAATCAAGTAATGAATTGTTATCATTTATGGATTTGTTTTCTTCTTTATTAATGTTAAACCAACACAATATCCATTCATCAGGAATGTTGTTTTCCCAATAAATATCGTCCTCATTTATTCCTATATTTTTCAACAGCTCAATTATTTTCTGTGTATTGAATATATGAATACGATCTTCGTCAGGAATCCTATATCCCCGAGGTACACTGATTATTATTATACCGTCATTTTTACAGACTCGCTTGGCTTCATTTATTACTTTTAGCGGATCAGATACATGCTCTAAAATTTCCGCCAATACCACAGTATCAAAAGCGTTGTCAGGTAAAGACAAGTTATTCGCATCACATACATTAAAATAGCAATCACTTAGACCAAAATTCCATACCTTGTATCTTGCCAGTTCAATGGCAACTGGATCTATATCAATTCCAAAAAGTCTGTGACCATACATTGATATATATGACGATAAATCACCATTGCCGCATCCTATTTCAAGAACATCACCCTTGCATAACGATGCTGTCAAGGCAAATCGCTTTTTCTCATTCTGATTGCGCTCTCTTCTATAGCTTTTCCACTTTTTATGATAATTGGTATCAAGAATGGCTTTTAATGTATCATATGGCACTTTAATATCTATAGCACTGTTGCACAGTTTTTTATATTCATCAATATAAAGTTTTGAAGCCTCATTATTACCAACTGAGGCATTGAGCAATGCTAAATCAAGCAATATTTCTTCATTATAATTTGATTTTAAAAGGTTTAATTTTTTCTTAAGTGTTTCAATCAATTTTTTCACTCCCGTTATACTTTGATAAGTGATACAACAATTCGTTTAACACTTATATAGGATTTCGTCAAATATTTACAAATTCCTTTTTGTATTGCAAATATTTACCTTTATGATGAATTGATAATATTTTATATCTGTGCCAATTAAAACACCCAGTAGAAATTATTTTCCACTGGGTAACATTTTGTCTATAACAACAATAAACGCCTAACCATTAAATATAGGCCTTTACTGCCCTTAATCACTGCATTTCAAAATAATCAATATCGACACTATTTTAATATTATATAAGTCAAGTCCAAATTAGTGTGTAATTTTCCTCGGTCGTCGGTTAACCCCTTAACTCACCCCCATGTAAATATTAGAGTTACAATTACGGTTAAGATTCCAAACGTCTAGAGCAGTTTTTAGGGTC
>JAAYKZ010000027.1 GCA_012522165.1 Clostridiales bacterium | reverse complement strand
GTCTATATATGGATTTTTAAGTATATATCCAGCATCATCCCAATTATATATAAGTTCATTTTGAAAAGAATTGAAATAAACCAATAAGCAAGAAATGAATAGGAGTAAATAGATATAAAGAGGTTTATCTAATAATTGATTTTTACTAGTTGAAATATTAATGCTTTTATTTGAAGTGATTTTTTTGTTATTTACTTTGTTTTTATTAATTGAATGAATTTTATTTTTACTTGTGTTACTCATCGCCTTAATTTTTTATTAATATGTTCTATTTTATTACGTTATTTTTTTGTAATATTTCGATATCTTTTTGAGCATTAGCTAAATCTCCTATTAATTTATATGCATTAGATCTATAAAGATAAGCAGTTAAATTATATGGATCTAGTTCTATAGCTTTTGATAACTGTTCGATAGCTTTATGATATTGTTGTGTGTTTATGTAACACGCTCCTTTTAATCCATAAGTATTCGAATTATTAGGATTAAATTGTATACTTTTATCTAAAAAATATAAAGAGCTATCGTAAATAGATTGATTAAAGTATGCAACCCCTAACCAATAGTATGGTTCATAATTAGTGGAATCTAGTGAAATACTTTTTTTTAAATCTTTAATAGCAAGATTATAATTTTGAAGATGTAAGTATGATAAACCTCTCCACATATAAGCTTGTGGATCTTTATCTCTGTGCTTTATATAATTATTAAAATCTTGAATGGATTCTTCATACTTCCCCATAAATGCTAAAGTATTACCTCTATTTAATAAACCATCCACATTATTAGGTTCTAGTTGAAGAAATTTATTCAGATCAGTGAGGGATTCTTCAAACTTATAAATATTATAATATAAAATACCTCTGTGTAGATATGGCTCCGCATAATCAGGAAATATATTTATTGCCATAGTAAAATCTTGGAGTGCTTTTTTGATATATTTTTCTTTTAAAGCAGGATTATCCTTATATTTATCTTTAGCATAATAATTCCAATATAAAAAACCTCTATTATTATAAGCAAAAGGATATCTGGGATACTTTTTTATAACATCACTAAACAATGCTTCTCCATTTTTCCAAACATAAGTACGTTGATGTGCTGAAATAGTAAATATTACTACAACAATGATAAGTATAATATAATTAATTTTAAAATTTTTAATATATTTATCCATCAAAGTCAATACAGCAAATGATAATCCAATATATGGTACATAAGTATAACGCTCATTAGCTACCATACTACCTATAGGTATTATTCCCACAACCATTAACAAATTAATAGTGAAAAATAAAATACCCCATACAAATTTTTTATCTTTTCTGAGTAAATAAACAATTATACATAATGCTATAAAGACTATTGGCATAATAAAAAATTCAGTAGGTAGAGCTCCACCAGCAATTTTAGAGGGATATGGATAAGCCACACTTAGTTTGAGTGGTAAAAAGAATTTCCATAAATAGAGTATATAATTATGTATAACTATTAATGCACGCTCATAAGTTTTTAGAATCGGCCCTATATCTGCTATAGCACTTTTCTGAGCTGCAAGAGTGATAATGCCAAAGCCTAATGATAATAAAAAAAATGGTATTTTTTCTATCCATGTTCTCCATCTCCATAATCGCTCATAATATAAATCCATTGCTAATAAAACTACAGATAATATTACCGCTGATGGCTTAGACAAAAGGCTGAGAATAAATAAAAATATGGTCCATAGATACCATTTAGTTTTTTTATCTGGTTTATTTACATAATAATGATAGGTAATGAGGGCTAATAAGAAAAAGAATGTATAAAGAACGTCTTTCATCTCAGATATCCATGCTACACTCTCCACATGCATCGGATGTACTGCAAAAAGTAAAGCCACTCCTATAGATATCCATTTTTTATTTTGAAGTAGTGAAATAAACTTGTAAACTAAAAAAGTATTTAAAACATGAAAAATGAATTGTACAAAATGATATAAAAATGATTCATTACCTACAAAATGATATATAAGTGCATTTAGCAGTAAAGTAAGTGGGTGATAATTGCCTGGATAAAAAGATGTAAAAATTGCTTTAATATTGTTCCAATTTAAACTACTTATGTAAGGATTTTCATAAACATAAGCCCCATCATCCCAATTATATATAAGTTCATTTTGAAAAGAATT
>JAAYKZ010000191.1 GCA_012522165.1 Clostridiales bacterium | reverse complement strand
ATTAATGACATATGCTAGCCTAAGATCAAGTGTGGACGCAAGAGATCAAGATGCCTTGAAATTCATGGATAAGCTGGAAGTTAAGTATAATGAACTAACTGAGCCCTCTGTAGCCTTCCAAAAATGGCTGGCTTCCTTAGATAATTTAGAAGATATCATTAATTCGTCCCAACTTTTGAGAGAGCATAGTTTCTATTTGAAAGAAAAAGTTCAATTTTCTAAATACCTATTGAGGGAAGAGCAAGAGGTATTGATAGCCAAGATGAGCAATACCGGTTCTAGCGCTTGGAGTCAGCTTCAAGATAAATTGACTTCTACCCTATTAGTGGATATTGAAATTGATGGTGAAAAGAAAGAGCTTCCCCTACCTATTGTCAGAAACATGGCTTATGAAGGAGATGATAAACTAAGGAAAAAAGCCTATGAAACTGAGCTAAAAGCCTATGAAAAGATTGAAGAATCTTCTGCTGCCTGCCTCAATGGTATAAAGGGAGAGGTTTTAACTGTATCGGCTATGAGAGGATATAAATCTCCTTTAGAGGAAACTATAATCAAGTCCAGAATTGATGAGGAAACCTTAAATGCTATGCTGGAAGCCATGAAAGAAAGCCTACCTTGTTTTCATAAGTATTATAGACGAAAGGCAGAAATATTAGGGCATAAAAACGGACTACCCTTCTATGACCTATTTGCACCTCTTGGGCAGATGGATATGAAATTTACCTATAAAGAAGCACGAGACTATATAGTGAAAAACTTTAGAAGCTTTAGCGACAAATTAGCCGACTTTGCAGACAATGCCTTTGAAAATAGATGGATTGATGCTCAGCCAAGAGAAGGAAAAATGGGTGGGGCTTTCTGCTCCAACATTCATGCAATTAAAGCTAGTAGGATTTTAACCAACTTCACAGGAACCTTTAGCGATATTACCACCCTGGCTCACGAATTAGGACATGCCTACCATGGTTACTGTTTAGAAGAGGAGTCTATCCTAAATAGTGACTACACCATGCCTATAGCCGAAACAGCTTCTATATTCTGTGAAACCATAATAATGGATGCTGCCTTAAAGGAAGCTACTGAAGAACAATCTTTTGGTATCCTAGAATCTTCCATTTCTGATTCAGGACAGGTAATAGTAGATATCTATAGCCGTTTCCTATTTGAGAGCAAGCTCTTTGAAATACGAAAAGACCATCCTCTATCTGTTAACGAGCTAAAAGAGCTGATGATGGATGCACAAAAAGAGGCCTATGGACCTGGACTAGACCATGAAGTTTTGCATCCCTATATGTGGATATGCAAATCCCACTACTATTCTGCTAACTATAACTTCTATAATTTCCCCTATGCCTTTGGGCTCTTGTTTGCAAAGGGAGTATATGCAGAGTATCTAAAAAGAGGCAAAGCTTTTGTTGCTGAATATGATAAGCTTCTTCAAGCCACTGGAAAAAATAATATAGCCCATGTAGCCAGAATGGTGAATATTGATATCCATTCCATAGACTTTTGGAGAAGCTCATTGGACCTTATAAAGCAGGAAATTGATAGATTTATGAAACTAAGTGAAAAATATGTCAATTAATCAAAAAACGGGCAAGCTTACGCCCGTTTTCTTATCCCCATTTTATTATTACTTGTTCTTAGGTTTTTTAAATAATTCATAGATTCCCATGGCCAGTATAAAAACACCAAACAATTTTCTAAGGGTATGGGTTGACATAGAAACAGCTACCCTAGAACCTATAAATGCCCCTATTACACCTACAATAATTATTTTGAAAGCTAACTTATATCTTACATGCTTATTTTTGGTATGAATACACAAAGCAATAATTGCTGTAGGGAAAAATACACTAAGATTTATACTTTGGGCTAAATGCTGTGGTGTACTAGCAAAGAAGATTAGTGCAGGAATTAAAATGGTACCACCACCCATGCCCATGCCACCAACTATCCCAGAAACCAGGCCTATAAAAAATAATATCATTAAAAAATCATCCTTAATCCCGCTATTATCATAAACCCAGCAAAAATTTTGCTAAGTATTTTAACTGGTATTCGGGGCAATAGCCATGCTCCTATACCAGCTCCTATTACCCCACCTAGCCCCACCTTCCACACCATATTCCAATCAAAATGATTGCTTTTAAAATATACAAAAACACTTACCAACGATAAGGGCAAAATAACTGAAATGGCAGTAGCATGAGCATCATGTTCCTTCACATCTAGCAAATAAGTCATGGCAGGTACAACTATTATTCCTCCACCTGACCCAAATAGACCATTACATAATCCAGCTACTAGCCCAATAATCCCTACCTTAATCAGCTTATATTTATCTTTGATACTATCACCTTTTTCACAGTATCTAATTTCTTTCCTATGATAGATAATCTAGCCAGTAAAGATATTTTTTATTCCATAAAAAAATCGCCCTATCCAGGGCGATTTTATGCATATATATGTATATTGAAACTTATTTGCCAGCTGCAATTCTTACCATTGCTTGATGATCGGCATCCTCTTTATTTCTTATGTGAGTTCTACTCTTGTAAAAATGTATACAAACATGACCATTCATACCATTATTGGGCACCCTATCAAAGGCGTGAGGCATACCATGCATAGAAGCAGCTATCCTGACTCCACTTACTTCTACTATAACAGGTCTTCTCTCCCAGCTCCATCCTCCCCATATGGACTTGATGGTATCGGCATCTTCAGAAGTTACAGGTTCAGAATCAGCATGATACGTCCCGCCGGTTCTTTTCATTCTAAATGATCTGCCAGTATAAAGATCTGTAACCTTTGCTACTTCCCCTCTGGGGAATAGGTATTGACCTTGGGAAAACCAGTCCACCATTACACCCATAGATGAGGCTCCTCCCCTAGAAGCAGGCAGAAATTCACTAGCCCTGGTAGGCATTACTGTATGTCGTTTTGCACTACTGCTGTATAGCACCCTTTTTGTCTCTGGTCCTACCGTTCCATCCACAGCCAGTCCATTTTCCTCTTGAAATAAAACCACAGCATTCCGGGTAGCTTCACCATAATAGCCTGTCACCTTATAATTAAAGTACCCTAAATCTCTAAGCCTCATCTGAAGATTTACCACTTCTTGTCCTTGACTTTTAATCTTAAGAATATCCGAAGGATCTATATCTTCATTATTAGCGAAATCCCCAGCATCTGATCCAGTGTCAGCTAATATGTATCCATAAGGTAATAGTGAAATTAAAATTAATATCACTATAAAAGGAAAAAGTTTCTTAAACATAATTACCTCCATGGTTTCAATAAATCATCTATATTTTACCATAGCTAAATAAAAAAACATTAGCTTCTTACAAAATTGTTAAGATTATTTTACAATATTGATGTAACTTTTTCAATAGTTAATATAATTTTAACTGCATTGGACATTGTTCCCAATTGCCTTCTATTTATACAACAGCCTTAATTTTATATTATTGGGCAATAAAAAAACACAGATTAATAATCTGTGTTTAACTGGTGCGGATGGTGGGAATCGAACCCACATGATATAACTATCATACGGCCCTCAACCGT
>JAAYKZ010000190.1 GCA_012522165.1 Clostridiales bacterium | reverse complement strand
TGCCCCCTCTGGACACCCATTTATGGCGGAAATAAGCCTATGGGGGGCGGTTTTTCCCGCCCCGAGATTATACCAGAGGGGACTCCCCCGTATCAACAGGCTTTCGCGGCATAAACGCTTATATTTATCAAGGTACAAAATTTTATTTCTAAAAACTGCAAAATATTTACCGCCGAGGTAATTTACACACTATTTTGGACTTGACTGACTATCTATCAAGAACTATAAAGCTATTTCTTTCTTTCTAATGCGTTCCGCTAAATCTTTAACCTTCTTCTCGATGATAAGAGCTGTTCTCTTAAATTCTTCATAATCCTTACCTGTGGGATCATCTAGCCCCCAATCTTCTCTATGCTTGCACGATAAATTAGGGCAAGCAACATTACAACCCATAGTCACCACTATGTCAACTTCAGGTATATCTGTAATCAATTTCGAGTATTGAGCTTCATTCATATCTACACCATATAAATCTTTTATTATTTTAACTGCATCTTGATTTATTTCCGGCTTTATCTCGGTTCCTGCAGAATAAGAATCAAAAATATCTGAAGCAAATAATTTTCCAAGTGCTTCTGCCATTTGAGATCTACAGGAATTGTGTACACAAATAAAGGCTACTGTTGGTTTCATAATTATCCTCCTTAAAATCCTTTAACTAATAAAAGCTCAGTAGCATATTATAATCAATTAACTCAAGGTATATTTAATTGATATTAGTTTCAATTATATCAAGTAATTTTTCATTCATTTCTACTGGAAGTTCATACAAAATACCCATTTCTTCAGCCTTCATTAGGCCCCCCTGTTTTGCCATTCAAATATATTTTATCTTCTTTATGGCAGCTAATCATTTGACAGCCTAATAGAATAATGGCAATAAATACTAAAAACAAATTGAAAGCAAAGTACTTTCTCATATTATTTCCACATCCTTTTTGAAATCCCTTTATTTGCTCCTCATTAAACTGCTCATGAAAAGAGGCAGATTTTGTTCAGTATTAATTATCTGCCTAAATCAGTAAAATCAGCCACTGATGTATCAAAGGCGTATAATATACCTAGAGCTTTAAGGAGCTCATCTTGCCTACTTATCTCCTGGTTCTTCAGATTTTCTTTATCTATGAATTCTAAATCACTTTTTCTATATTCATCATAAGATCTAAAGAAGGTTTGGGAATTGGCCTTGCACATGCTGAAAGAGTAAAGATTAATAAAAGACAGCTGGATTCAGCTGTCTCTTATTAATGGTTTATAATTTGATTTTATAGGTTTTTATTTCATAGGGCTTAATCTCTATGTCAAAGCCATGACCATTAAAATCTACAGGTGCAATTTCTTCTTCAATCAGGTTGCATTCAGTTATAGAAGAAGCTTTTATGCCCAGGCTTACATGGGCTTTGGTCAAAGCATTGTCGCATTCGTACATGCGTACGATGATGTCAGAACCATCTTCACCTTCTTTTATGGTTTCTATGATAACATTATTTTTGTCGACGGATATTAATGAGCTTTCACTGCCAGGAACTCCGCCTTTAACAGCATAAGCCGGCTGATTTAGCTTATAAGCCTCTTGTACTGTTCCACCATCACGCCAGTTCCCTGCGTGGGGATACAAGGCATAGGTGAAATAGTGTTCCTCATAATCTGACATAGGATTAGGTTCAATGCCTGACTTTATGAGGGTGAGAGCTAGATTTCCGTCCTTTACCGAATGACCATATTTGCAGTCATTGAGTAGGCTAACGCCATAATGTCCTTCTGACAGGTCAGCCCATTTCTGACCACAACTTTCAAATCTGGCCACATCCCAGCTGGTGTTGGTATGAACTTTCCTAGTTACATTACCAAACTGAATATCAAAAGTAGCCTCATCAGTATGGACATTCAATGGGAAATGGACTTTTAGCAGATGCTGGTGTTGCTTCCAGTCTACATAAGTCTCAAAGTCAATTCTCCTGCTATCCCTGTAAAAATGAATTTTTTGTTTGATTAAGGAATTACTGATTTTTCGATCAATCTCAAGGGTAGCACGAAGAGTACCCACTTCAGTCCATTCTAGTCTCTCCACCTAGTCAGCATCCCAGTATTTTTCTGTATAGAAAATATCAATATCCCAGTTATCATAGTACATGGGCTTATCTTCGTACATACGGAAAAGGTTAGCCCGCTCTCCTGCTTGAAGAACCTGCCTTTGATTTTCCTTATCATAAATTTCAGTAAACATTCCATTTTGGTCAAGCTTAATTCTATAAAATGGAGTTGCCAGATAATAGTCATCTTTTAGCACAAAAGGCGATGAAGGAATATCTGTGTCTTCTACAATTTCAAAGGTTTTACTACCCTTTGAGGGAATTCCTTTTACATAGGCAATTGCACCATCAGCTGTCTGCTGGATGGGATATATATTGCCATTTTCATCTTTCAATCCAGCTGCCTTGCATTCACCTAAATTGATAATATCATCCCGTTTAAAGCCAAGGGTATTGTATATGGTTAGTCCTTCTCCATCATCCGTTAAAGCATTGAGCCTTTCTTCCAGAAGAGCAGTAGCTTTCTTCTTTACCTCAGCATATTCCTTCTTGGTGACCTCATATACTTCGTAGATAGAAGTTCCAGGTAAAATATCGTGGAACTGATTTATCAATACGGTCTTCCATAGCTTATCCAATTCTTCCTTGGGATAAGGAATTCCTTTTTGCTTCTGGGCCAATACAGATAACAGCTCTAGGTCCATAAGAAGGAACTCACTCTTGCGATTAGAACGTTTATTCCTACCTATTGAAGTATAGGTTCCGCGGTGGTATTCAAAATAGAACTCACCTTCCCATACCGGGAGCCTCCTGTTATCCTTAACCCGCTCTTCTAATTCCTCAAAATACTTGCGAACGAATTCCTGTCTAACCTTGGGTATACCCTTTATACCCTTTTCCATTCGCTTGGAAGTCTCTAGCATTTCCCTGGTTGGGCCTCCGCCACCATCGCCATAGCCGTAGGAAATTAATATATCATTATTGATGTTTTTATTTTGATAGCGTTTCCAGCCACCCATGATAGCATCGGGATGCAGCATACCATTATATGTGGTAAAGAAATCTTCATTTGGATCCTGTCCTACGCCTACAGTGGTAATAAAGTGGGCCAATACTTCAGTACCGTCAATCCCTCTCCAGCGCATTGTATCATAGGGGATTTTATTAAACTGATTCCATGCCAATTTTGTGGTCATGAAATAATCAATACCGGATTTTTTCATAATCTGAGGCAAAGCTCCAGAGTAGCCAAATACATCTGGCAGCCAAAGAACTCTATTATCTACCCCAAACTCTTCCTTAAAGAATTTTTTACCGTGAATAAACTGACGTACTAAAGATTCTCCTGAGGTTACATTGCAGTCGGCTTCAACCCACATGCCGCCTTCAGGCTCCCAGCGTCCTGCTTTAACCATTTCCTTTACACGGCTATAAAGCTCTGGATATCTTTCTTTTAGGAAGTAGTAAAGCTGAGGCTGGCTGGACATAAACTTGTAGTTTGGATATTCATCCATTAATTTTAATACAGTAGCAAAGCTTCTGCTCACCTTTTCCTTAGTCTGGGCTACAGTCCACCACCAGGCAACGTCAATATGGGTATGACCGATACAAGTTGCAATAATGTCACTGTATCCTGCCATATCTTCATATAGGGCTTTATCAATATATGCCTTGGCTTCATCAATGGATTTATAGAAATCCTCTGAATAAGGACTTCTTAAATCTAAGTAATTGATAGTATTATTTAAGACTTCCTCTATTGCAAGCCGATTGTGATCTTCCCCATCCATACGTGAAAATGCTTCTAGAGGTACTTTTAAATCATAGTATAACTCTACAATTTTAGGATCAATTTCCTGGATTTCTGCAATAAGCTTAAATTCGCTATGTTCGGTTCCAGTATACGCTTGTAAATCAAATCGATAAGTATCTCCTGCTTTTGCAGACCTGGTTACTAATACCTCTCTATGATTAGTATCAAGCCCTTGGGTAACTACCCCATTTATAAAGACAAGAAACTGAGGATTTCTGGCATCCCATCCATCAATTTGTGTTGCCACCTTTAACCACATAGGTTTATTGTCCAAACTTTCGGGCACTGTGAAATCTGCTTGGAACCAGTAATGCTTATCTGGGCCATACCAGTACATAAGCTTACTGTCAAAAGGCTTAAACTCCACCTCAGCAGCGTCTGCATCCTCTGGACGCAGATAATTTCCTTCTTTGTATAACAGATTTTCAATAGGAATTTTCTGCACTACTGCTAGCTTTGCTAACTGATCGCAAATAACACCTATTCGTTTATCTATGTATCTCATATTAGCCTCCATCTAATCATTTTTTATTTTACATAATCTATTGTTGAGCTAACTTGCTATGTCAGTATATTATCTGCTTATAATAATCATTGAACTGGCACAACACGTTAAGCAATATAATATATCAAAATGATCTATACTAAACATAGGATTTTGCATAATTAAAAATTTCTACAAAGGATTCTCCTTCATGTGATTAATTAATTCATCCACAGTTGTGAATGCCAAACCGGTAACTGTGTCAGCGCAGCCATAATATATTGCAATTCGTCCTGTATCAGCATCAGTTAAAGCTGCACATGGGAATACTACATTGGGTACATCTCCTACGCACTCATATAACTCATAAGGTGCTAGAATATAATCCTTAGAACGCATCTTTACTTTCCATGGTTGATCTAGATCAAGGAGTGCACATCCCATACGATATACAAATCCATTACAGGTGGTAATTACTCCATGGTAAATAAGGAGCCAGCCTTCATCGGTTTCAATGGGAATGGGACCTGCCCCTATCTTTGTAGATTGCCATGCTGATTCATCCCCTTTTACAGTGCCCATAACAAAGCGATGATGGCCCCAGTGCTCCATGTCAGGACTTTGACTGTAAAAAATATCTCCGAAAGGTGTGTGCCCTGTATCGCTTGGTCGGCTTAGCATGGCGTATTTACCATTTATTTTTCTAGGAAAGAGTACACCATTTCTGTTATAGGGTAAAAAAGCATTCTCTAATTGATAGAATTTCTTAAAATCGAAGGTATAGGCTACACCGATGGTAGGTCCATGATAACCGTTACACCATGTTATATAGTACCTGTCTTCAATAAAGCATACACGAGGATCATATCTATATTCACGCCTTAAAATCTCCTCATCAGCACCTTCAAATTCAATTGGTGTATCACTAATTGTCCAATTTATACCATCATCACTAAAACCTACGAATATATCC
>JAAYKZ010000189.1 GCA_012522165.1 Clostridiales bacterium | reverse complement strand
TACCTTTAGATTCTTTAAGGCAACCTTGCTATAGGTTAGACCATAGCCAAAGGGATATAGGGGCTCTGTTTCCATATAGCGATAGGTTCTGCCCTTCATGGAGTAATCAGTAAACTCAGGTAGTCCTTCTAAGCTCTTATAGAATGTTACAGGGAGTTTTCCAGCAGGAGAGAATTCTCCAAACAGGCACTCTGCTACTGCTTTACCGCCCCTTGCCCCTGGATACCAGGTTTGTATAATTGCGTTACAATGCTCATCAGCAAAGTTTATACTCATAGCACTTCCGGTAGCCAGAAGTAGTATTGTGGGCTTGCCTACTGCTACTACTTTCTCTAATAACATTTGCTGTACCTCTGGAAGATTCAAATCTAGTTTATCGCCAGATGCAGCATGGTTTCCAGTGTCCCCTTCTTCACCCTCCAAGGTTTCATCCAGACCTAGACAGAGAATTACAACATCACTATGCTCAGCTACAGTCAAGGCCTCAGATAACCTGTCATGTTTGAGAGCCAAAGGTTCTACCTTATCCTTGTGTAGATGGCAACCTTCAGAGTAGTAGATGCGGATATCTTCATCCTCTAGATAATCCTGTATACCTTCAAGGAAGGTAATATATCTGGAAGGTGTTCCGTAATAGTTTCCTTTCAATGCTAAACGGCTGTTGGCATTAGGACCAATAACTCCTATAGACTTGATCTTACTCTTGTCTAGAGGTAATATACCATCGTTCTTTAGTAGAACTAAACTCTTTCTTGCAGCCTCTAAGGCTACCTCATTATGTTCTTTTGAATCAACTACTGAATATGGAATATTGTCATATTCACAATCATCATCAAACATACCTAGTTTAATTCTAGTTGTGAATAGTCTTATAGCAGCTCGGGTTATGTCCTCTTCTGTAATTAAGTTTTCTTGTAGAGCCTGTAGTACATGCAGATACATATTTCCGCAGTTTAAGTCGCATCCAGCTTTGAGAGCTAAAGCAACAGATTCAGGTGCAGTAGAAGTTACAAAATGCCTAGTATGGAAATCTCGGATAGCCCAGCAGTCAGAAACTACATGGCCTTCAAACTGCCATTTTTCCCTTAGTATATCACGAAGAAGGGTATAGCTTCCACAGCAAGGTTCTCCATTTGTTCTATTATAGGCTCCCATAACGCTTTCTACCTTGGCTTCTACTACACACTCTTCAAAGGCAGGAAGGTATGTTTCCCACATATCCTTTGCAGTAGCCTCGGCATTAAATTCATGCCTAACTGCTTCAGGACCACTATGAACAGCAAAGTGCTTAGCACAGGCTGCTGATTTAAGATATTTTCCATCCCCCTGAAGACCATTAATAAAAGCAACTCCTAGTCTTCCTGATAGGTATGGATCTTCTCCATAGGTCTCATGGCCTCTACCCCATCTTGGGTCTCTAAAAATATTTACATTAGGTGACCAGAAGGTAAGTCCTTTGTATATATCATGGTCTCCATGCTTTACAGCTTCATTATATTTTGCTCTTCCCTCTGTAGCAATAATGTCAGCGATTTTCTGTAAAAATTCATCATCAAACATGGCCGCCAGACCTATTGCCTGGGGAAACATGGTAGCAGTACCTGCTCTAGCTACACCATGCAGTGCTTCATTCCACCAGTTGTAAGCGGGAATGTTAAGGCGTTCTATAGCTGGTGCATTATATCTAAGCTGTGATGCCCTTTCCTCTATAGTCATCTGCTCAACTAGCTCTCGTGCCCGCTTTTCAGCTTCCTGGGTAGTGATTCTTTTGCTCATTATCCATCCTCCTTCATAATTGTCAATATTTCAGTAACAGTCAGTATTAATATTGACCATTGAAGCAATAAATCTTTATACTTATAATGGACTACTAATAGTAGCCCATTATAAGTGTATATCATAATTCATTTGGATTTGGCATTGGCAATGGACTAGGTTGCTGGCAGGTACTCTCCAATTCAACATGTCTGCCTTGCTTTGATGCATCGTGGAAACCATGCATTATATCCAATACATGGTACATCATATCTCCGTTAGCCCTGTGGACTCCGCCTTCCTTTAGTGCTCTAGCCATATCCGAAACTCCCAAGCCCCGGCTATTTTCAGCAAAGCCGTGGGATAAGGGCATCTCTATCCAATCCTTGTCTCCAGCCCTCTTTATGTATACTGGACCTCCAAAGGTGTTTGGATCAGGAACTATCATGCTGCCTGTAGTTCCATAAACTTCAATTCTAGGTAGTTGTGAGTCCCATACATCAAAGCTGGTGAGAATAGTGCCAATTGCTCCACTCTCAAAATCCATTATGCCTGCAACATGGGTAGGCACATCTACAGTAATCTTGGTGCCGTATTTAGGTTCACTGGTAATAATTCTCTCTGGGAAAGTTATTCTTGCTGAGCCAGTTACCCTCTTGACTGGACCCATTAAAGCTATTAGGGCGGTTAGATAGTAAGGCCCCATATCAAACATAGGCCCTCCACCTACCTTATAATAGAATTCTGGGTCTGGATGCCAACTTTCATGACCATGATTAACCATGAAAGCAGTAGCTCCTATGGGCTCTCCAATCCAGCCGTCATCAATAAGCTTACGGCAAGTTTGGATTCCTGCGCCCAGGAAGGTATCTGGCGCTCCTCCTACCAGCAGGCCTTTTTCTTTGGCAAGCTCTAATATCTTTTTCCCGTCCTCACGGGTAATTGCCAATGGCTTTTCCACGTACACATTTTTACCTGCCTCTAAGGCTGCCAAACAAACTTCCGCATGAGCATCGGGAGTAGTAAGATTTACTACTATTTTAATTTCAGGATCGCTTAACAATTCCTCAACTGAGCAAGCCTTAGGCACATTGTACTGCTCAGCTTTGGCTTGGGCTCTTTCGTGTATAAGATCAGCACAGGCCGCAACTTCCAGATTGTCAAAAACTTGGGTACAGTTTGTTAGATATATATCGCTAATATTCCCACAGCCGATAATTCCTATTTTTACTTTACTCATTATAAATCACCCTATTTAAAACATTCTTTTTAGGTTTTCGTATTTCTTCGCACCTTGTTTTCTGGCAATCTCTCTGCCTTCTGCCGCCCATAAAAATCCTCTACGCATAATTTCTGGTATAGGATCTTTCTCCAAAACATCAGCATGGTGACCTAAGGCATTATAGAAGACACGCCCTGCTCCCCATCTTTTGGTCCATATCTGAGGCACATCCACAGGACCATTGGTAGCATGGGGACCATCCACTACAGGAAAGCGCGTGGTGGCCAAAACCTCCACCGCAGGGTCAACATGAAGATAATACTGCTCAGTCTTTACTGTAAAATCTTCAATGCCTTCAACAATTGGACTAGAACCTTTTTTAACGTTTATAACATGCTCGACTCCGTCGCCACCGGGATGAGAAACCCAGTTTCCACCGGTCATAAACTGCCATTGTACACTCTTTCTAAAGGCATCGCACATTCCTCCATGGCAGCCTGCAAGACCTACTCCTTCTGCTACAGCCTCAATTACAGGCCACATCTGCTCTTGCGTAATCTCTCCCATAGTCCAGATGGGAATAATTAGGTCAAGAGTCAGTAGTTTTTCCTTGTCAAGAAATGTATCCAAGGTATCGGATATTTCCACCTGAAAATCCGAATCTTCTAGAATGTTTTTAAATAACTGAGTTACCTTTACCGGTTCATGGCCGTCCCAACCCCCATGTACAATTAAAGCCTTTTTGCTCATTAATTGTCCCCCTTAATTATACTCTCTCTAGTCTATATGCATCTCCTTAAAAAAGCCTTTTAGACTAGGATATAGCTTCTTGAATACTTCATATCTTTGATTATATAGCTCAACAATTTCTGGATCTGGATTTACCGTTTCTTTGATCTTTACTACTTTTTGCGCAATTTCTTCAACGGAACTATATAGTCCACAGCCAACTGCTGCTAACATAGCTCCTCCAAGAGCAGGCCCTTCTTCAACTTCTAAGATATCTACCTTTAAGTTTAGGACATTGGCTAATATCTTTCTCCAAAGGGGGCTCTTGGCTCCGCCACCACACATGTTGGTACGCTCTATATTAATGCCTAGGGATTTGGCAATCTCATAAGAATCTCTCATAGCAAATGCTACACCTTCCATCATTGCAAGGGTCATATCCTCCCTGGTTGTTTCCATGGTCATACCTATAAATGTACCTCTAGCGTTGGGATCATTATGAGGAGAACGTTCGCCCATGAGATATGGAAGGAAATATACATGGTTTTTACCAAGGTTCTTAATGTTCTTTTGCTCACCTGCAAAGTCAGTGGTCTTTAATATATCCTCCATCCACCATTTATTGCAGGATGCAGCACTTAGAACTACTCCCATGAGATGATAATTCCCATCTGCGTGTGCAAAGGAATCCAGGGCATTATTTTTGTCTACTCCGAAACTCTTACTAGATATGAATATGGTTCCAGAAGTACCAAGGGAAACATTGCACTTACCATCACCAACGGTTCCAGTTCCAACTGCGGCAGCAGCATTATCCCCGGCACCTGCCACAACTTTTACATCTTTTCTTAAGCCCAGCTCCTCAGCTATATCTTCTTTTATATTACCAACAACTTCATAGCTTTCGTACACCGTTGGCAATTGATCCTCTCTAATGCCACATATTTCCATCATCTCTTTTGACCAGCGCTTGTTCTTAACATCATAAAAGATAGTTCCTGATGCATCAGAGGGATCTGAGCAATGTACGCCAGTCAGCTTATAGGCAATATAATCCTTTGGTAACATTATCTTGGCTATACGGCTAAAGTTTTCAGGCTCGTTCTTTCTCATCCATAGTAATTTTGGAGCAGTAAATCCAGCAAAAGCAATATTAGCCGTATATTCGGATAATTTGTCCTTGCCGATCTCGTTATTCAAGTAATCAGTCTCTGCAGCAGTTCTGTTATCATTCCATAAGATGGTTGGACGGATAACATTATCATCCTGGTCTAATACTACCAGGCCATGCATTTGACCACCAAAACCAATACCGGCCACCTGCTCTTTATCTATATCTGATAATAATTCTTTTAGTCCGTCCATTGTTTGCACATACCAGTCCTCTGGATTTTGCTCAGACCACCCTAGCTTGGGAAAGATAATAGGGTAATCTCTAGAGGCAATCTTTTTTATTTTTCCATCCTGGTCCATCAGCAGTAATTTTACTGCTGATGTACCAAGGTCTATTCCAATAAAATACATAGAATCCCCCCAAATAATCTATATCCCAATTACTCTCTAATTTTAGCCAAAGAGTATGCTGTTTATAATGCTCTGTAGATACTCCTGTCTGCCAGAACTGGGTAGCTCAGGTGCACCTAATTTTTCTGCATACTCTGCCAATTCAACCAGATTTGTTTCACCTTTCACTATTTTTGCTCCAATACCGCTATTAAAGCTTGCATATCTGTCTTCTACAAACTTATCAATTCTACCATCTTCTATTAAGGCAGCAGCCTTGATTAGACCTAGTGCAAAGGTGTCCATTCCAAGAATAAATCCATAGAACATATCCTCTGGTGTATAGCTAGCACGACGATTCTTGGCATCAAAGTTGAAGCCTCCATTTTTCAAGCCACCAGCTTTTAGCACTTCGTACATGCACATGGTTGCTTCATATACGTCGAAGGGGAACTCATCTGTATCCCAACCTAATAGTAAGTCGCCCTGGTTTGCATCAATGCTGCCTAACATTCCATGTATAGCACTTACTCTAAGCTCATGTTGGAAAGTATGTCCTGCTAATGTGGCATGATTTGCTTCAATGTTTAGCTTAAAGTCTTTATCAAGTCCGTATTCCTTTAGGAAACCAATTGCTGTTGCAGCATCAAAATCATATTGATGTTTAGTAGGCTCTTTTGGCTTAGGTTCAATATAGAAATCTCCATCAAAGCCAATGCTTCGACCGTAGTCTACTGCCATCTTCATAAGCCTTGCTATATTATCCAGTTCAAGCTTCATATTTGTATTTAGCAAGGTTTCGTAACCTTCTCTTCCTCCCCAGAATACGTAGCCTTTACCGCCTAATTTAACAGTTAAATCTAAGGCCTTCTTAACCTGTGCAGCAGCAAAAGCATAAACATCTGCTGAGTTAGTGCTTCCAGCACCGTTCATGTATCTTGGGTTGCTGAACAAGTTTGCTGTACCCCAAAGAAGTTTTTTGCCAGTAGCATCCATTTTTTCTTTGATGTAATCTGTGATCTCATCTAATCGTTTATTAGTTTCAGCTATTGTATCAGCTTCAGGCACCAAGTCCACATCATGGAAGCAGAAATACTCAATACCCAGTTTGTCCATAAACTCAAAGCCTGCATCTACTTTGGCCTTTGCATGTTCCATGGTACCAACTTCTGCGCCAAAGCTTTTATCTGCAGTTCCCACACCAAACATATCGGTACCTGCTGCGCATAGGGTGTGCCACCATGCCATGGAGAATTTAAAATGCTCTTTCATGGTTTTACCCATAATCACTCTATCAGGATCATAAAATTTAAATGCCAACGGATTGTCACTAGATGGTCCTTCATATTTTATCTTAGGAATATTTTTGAAAAATTCAGCCATAGTACATCCTCCTTTTTATTTTAGATAAGTATATATATTATTATTGTATACTATATGTTTTTTTAAAGCTGTTCATTGATTGCCCATTGATTATCATTAATTGCTATTTCCTTTTTTTGTTTTTCCTCTTCTATATTCAGTTGGTGTGCAACCTTTGCTTCTTTTAAATACTCTGTTAAAGGTTTGAATACTATTGAAACCAGACATATATGCTACTTCCGTTATTGGCAAATCCACATCCTGAAGGAACTCCTCAGCCTTTTTTACTCTCACGGAATTTAAGTACTCATTAAATGTCATGCCTGTGGTATCCTTAAAAAACCTTGTAAAATGATATGGACTATAATTTGCTATATCAGACACTTCGTTAAGTGTTAATTTTTTATCATAATTTGTGTCAATGTAATTCAATACCCTATCCAGTCTTTTCAAACGGCTAATTCGTATGTTTTTCTCTCGTGATGAAAAATGCTGCATAGGTACTTGCCTAATCATTATTACCATAAGATCAAAAAGACGTGCCTTTAAAGCCATTTGATATCCTTCTTTTTTCTCTTCATTTTCCTGAATCATAGCCAGTATCTGTTCTTCTAAAGCAGCATGTACTTGACTATTCATATTTGTATCCAATTTTTTTGATACCCCTAATAATGGGCTTACAAACTGGCAATCGCGAATAATGGATGAAAAAGGGCCAAACAAAGATAAGCCAAATTGAATTATTACCGAATGGTTAGGTTTATCAGATGAAACAAAGTGATGTACATTCCTTCTACCTATCATGAATATATCCCTAGGCTCTAATAAATATGTCTCGTTGTTCAGTACTATTTGCATATTGCCCTCAAGCATATAAACGATCTCTATTTCCTCATGCCAATGAGGGGGAAACTCTAGATTGTCAGTAATCCCTAAGGAAAAAGGAAAATCAGGCTCCAATAGATTTTTCTGATGCATCGCCATTATAATAACACCGCCTATAGCAAGTTTCTTAGCCTAGTCCTAAAAATATCATAATATGAAATGAAAAAGATTACAAGTCTTTGTATCAAGCATATCAAGCTAAAAACCAAGCAAAACTAAAGCATAGTAAAAAAATAGAAGACGATTCCCTCTTCATTATCATAGAAAACCGTCCTCTATACATTTTACTCCTCCAGTAAATCAATCAGAAGCCATTTGATCTACTTTATCTAGCATTTTATGAACTGTATCCTTGCTTACAATAAACTCTGCCTTTCCGCTTCTAAATACAGCGTAAAAGTCATTATCGTAGGGCACATAGTTAACATGAATTTCTCTATTAGGCCCCTTATTTAGATAAAACGTAGTTTTAATCTCGGGATTTTCTTCCAGTTCCTTGCTAGTTTCAGAATCTATCGTAATACCGATAATGCTTTGATAAACTTTCTTGAAGGTCTCTTCATCAACTTCTTTACCATTTGCCATATATGTGGTTACAACCTCATCCTCTTCATCCTCGTTTTCAGCTTTCTTGGTCTCACGACTTAAAGTTAGGGTATGAGTCTTGCCTCTGCCCTCCACTACCACCTTGTCTACATCATCAATATTTACAATAAAAGCAAACTTTTGGATAAGATCAAAGGCCTTTATATCGGTAAATTCAATTCCGCTCTTTTTCATTCCATAAACAGAATCTGAGTCCGCAGTCTTGAAATAAATCATACCCTCGTCGTATTCATCACCAAAGAGTAGGTGTAGGGTGTTCTCTTTATCCTTTACAATAAGCTCTAAAGAAGGCTCTTCCAACCCATACTTTCCTAAATCCTCAACCCCATCTTCAACAAATTCTTCAATGGCAAGATTATTAATACTACCCAGGACTTGTTCAAAAGCGTTACTATCTACACTCATTAGTTCATTATAGGGCTTTACCATTACCCATGCTCCTACGCCAAATCGTGCTTCGTCCTCGGACTGCTTTTCGTTTGCCTTAATCTCCATGGGTCTGCCATCCTTTTTATCTACCATATAATAGGCTAACTCCGGAGTATTTATCTCAGTTAAACTCTTATCTCTTACATCAGCTAAAGTATAGAGAAGATGCTGTCCATGGTTCATCCACACCTCAAAAACCCTGGGATCTCCTTCTACCATTAAATAATAGGTATTACCTGTCGGGGTTTCATTTCCTAAATAAAGTATCTTCTCTGTGCCATCTTTAAGCGTGGCCTTACCTACGGCCTGAGGGTCCTCTAATCCATAGATAGATAAATCTTCAGGAGTTTCCTCTTCGATAACTCTCTCGGCACTTAGGCTAGCAAAGGTATAGGCTATATCATCAACATTCATCTGTTTTAATTCCACTTCATAGGGATACTCTACTTCCCACATGGATTTCTTGACCTTTTGTATCTCTCCATCCTTCTCTTCCTCTACTTCTTTTTCCACTCTATGGAAAGTAAGTTCCCCGTTTATAGATTTAAGTTCTATTTTTATAATATCGTTTTTATCAAATTTGAGTATAGTAACTTTTTCATTTAGGGGTATTTCTTCATCATCTTGAGGTCTGTTGGCAAGGAAAAAATAAGATCCTGCCAACAAACCTAATACCACCACTAAGACAATAAGATTCCTAGTCTTCCTCATAGATGTCTCCTCCTCAACCACATCACAAGTCCGGCACCTAGAATAACTAATGGAATGAGGATTACAACAATTCCAGCAATTACTAATTTCTGGAATGCGTTTATTCTCAGATAGCGAGTTGTCAAACTCTTAGGTCTTATAGATATACTCTCCTGCTCATCATGCAACCAGTTAAGAGAGTTGAGGATAAAGTCAGTATTTCCTATGCTTGCAAATTGGGGATTTAAAAGCTCCGAATCTCCTACTACTATCAATTTGGTCTCATCATATTCTGAAGTTTCATCATTCCATTCCTTGTCTGCTATAGCCACTGCAACATTGAAAGGACCGTCCAAATCCCCTTCTTCTTTCTCAACAGTAGTTGAAGACAGATCTGTTCTTCCCCAAGCGTTGTCACTAGTTACCAGTAAGGGGCTTACTTCAATGCTCCTTTTCTTTTCATCTAGTATTTCAATACCTTGTGCACCAATTGCCAGCACCTGCATCTTATTGCTTCTCATAGGGGTAATAATCTCATGGCTTTCCATATTGGGAATTATCCATGCAGGATTTTGGAAATAGTTATTTCTATCTCCTTCTATTACCAAAGCCCTATTTAATGC
>JAAYKZ010000188.1 GCA_012522165.1 Clostridiales bacterium | reverse complement strand
GCCATAACCCTATGTATGGAAAATAAAATACCTATAATAGTTTTCGGTTTGGAGAGTAGAGACAATATAAAAGCCGCCATCCTAGGTAAAAAAATAGGAACAACAATAGAGGAGGTATAAAAATGCTCAATGATCTGTATAATGAAACAAAGAAATCTATGAGTAAAGCAATAGCCAACCTCAACAGCGAATTAAGTAGCATAAGAGCTGGGCGTGCAAATCCCAAATTATTGGACAGGATTATGGTGGATTATTATGGAGTTCCTACCCCCATAAATCAGCTGGGAAATGTATCTGTACCCGAACCTAGATTATTAGTTATAGCTCCTTGGGAACCAAATATTATTCCCAATATAGAAAAGGAAATCTTAAAATCAGATTTAGGCATAACCCCAAGCAACGATGGTAAGGTAATTCGACTAGTTTTTCCTGAACTAACTGAAGAGAGAAGGAAAGAGTTAGTTAAAGTTGCTAACAAAATGGGTGAAGAAGCAAAGGTAGCTATAAGGATGGTTCGCAGAAATGCTAATGATAAAATCAAAAAGATGAAAAAGGATTCTGGCCTATCAGAAGATGAATTGAAATCAGCAGAAAATGAAATTCAAAAAATAACTGATGATTTTATAAAACAGGTTGATGATATAATTAAGGCTAAAGAAAAGGATATTATGGAGGTATAAATGAAAGATATACCTACATTGACAGGTCTAAGATTAGACGAGGGATTGACAATTTTAGGACAAGACTTTGAGTCATTAAATGTTATAATTAAGGAATATACTATACCAGATGATTTTTATAAAAAAAATATAGTAAACTCAGGTATTAAGCGAATTGTCAGGCAAAAAACAACTGCCAATGGGAATTTAGAATTAACTATATGTTCATTTAATGAAATACCACAATCACTACTTTAAGGCAAATAATAGTACTATTATTTGCCTTAAAGTAGTTGGTATGCAAATTTATCTATTATCTACCTTTTGGAGAAGGAATGTGAAATGAATTTTGATAAGTTTTTTAAATCAAAGAGAAAAAAAGTGAATAACAATTTATATATGATAGATATAATAAAAAGCAAACCTATACCTAAACATATTTGTATTATCATGGATGGAAATGGACGTTGGGCTGAAAAGAGGGGACTTCCAAGAACTGCAGGACATCGCCAGGGTGTTGAAGCTATAAAGGATATCATTAAAGTAACTTCAGATATAGGCATTAAGTATTTAACCCTTTATGCTTTTTCCACAGAAAATTGGAAGAGGCCTAAGAAAGAAATAGAAGCTATTATGAACTTACTGGTTGAATATTTACATAGGGAACTAGAAAATTTGCATAAAAATAATGTAAAAATAGTAACCATAGGGGATATCTCTGTTTTACCAACAAAGGTTTATGAAGAGGTAAAAAGAGCTATTCACAAAACCAAACATAATACAGGTTTGCAGGTAAATGTAGCCCTAAACTACGGTGGAAGATCAGAAATTGTTATGGCCATCCAAGAGATTGCTAGTAAAGTAGCGAACAATGAATTAAATATAGAGGATATTGATGAAGAGCTAATTTCAAACCATCTTTATACTGCTGGCATTCCAGATCCCGATCTTCTAATTAGAACAGGAGGAGATTGGAGGATTAGTAATTTTTTATTGTATCAAATTGCATATACAGAGCTATGGTTTTCCGATGCCACAGTATACTGGCCAGACTTTAGTGTTGAGCATTACTTGGATGCTATTTCTGATTTTCAAAATCGTCAGCGCCGATATGGTGGAATTGTGACGAGGAAGGATGATTAATAAAAATGTTATTGCAAAGAGTGCTAAGTGCGGCTGTGGGGATTCTATATATATTTTTTATGCTCTATTTTGGAGGATGGTTTTTTAAAATTTCTGTTTTTATAATGTCATTTATTCTAATGCATGAATTCTATCATGCCTTTGCAATAAAAGGCTATAAGCCCATTAAATGGTTAGGTTATATACTCATTTTTTTATTGTTTTATTCTAACTTTATTAATCAGTGGAATAATTCTATAATATTAATCATGTCTTTTACAATTATAGGCCTGATTATTCCTATATTTGACAAGAAACTTAATATTATGGATGTTTTTACTACCATCTTTGCAGCCTTCTATCCTGGCATGATGGTTTTTTTCCTTATATTTTTAGGCTTTCAAGCTAGCCCCTATGGAATGAATTTGCTTATTTGCACTTTTTTAGTTACATGGTCTACAGATACTTTTGCTTATTTTGTTGGTAGGGCATTTGGTAAAAACAAACTTTGCCCCTCTATTAGCCCTAATAAGACCGTTGAAGGCAGTCTTGGTGGACTAATAGGAAGCATAATAGTAAGCACGATATTTGGATTAATATTAAATAATTCTATAAATTTAGATGTACACTTATACCACTTTGGAATTATAGGGTTACTAGGAGGAATATTATCCCAGTTCGGAGACCTGTGCGCATCATCCATAAAAAGATATTGTGGTATAAAAGACTTTGGTAATCTTTTGCCTGGTCATGGTGGATTATTAGATAGATTTGATAGTTTGTTATTTGTAATGCCCGCAATTTACATATATTATTTGACCTTTTTAGTATAATAGACTGATATTTATAGTCTTGAAAGGATGTAGTGTTTTGAAAAAACGAATAGCTATAATAGGATCAACAGGCTCTATTGGTACTCAAACTTTAGATATATTAAGCAATTATCCTGAGCACTTTGAAATTAAATCTCTTGCTACCTATCAAAACATTGACCTTTTAGAAGAGCAAATAATGTTGTTTTCACCATCTAAAGTTGTGGTTATAAATGAAGATAGGGCAAGAGAATTAAATACAAGATTACTGCCCCAAAATATTAAGGTAAAAAGTGGGAAAGATGCTCTATTAGATTTAGTTACTGATGAAGATATAGATGTGGTGTTGATGGCCGTTGTAGGCATTGCTGGATTGGAGCCTACAATTGCAGCATTAAAAGCTGGAAAAAATATTGCCCTTGCTAACAAAGAAGTAATGGTAACTGGAGGTCATATTGTTAATGAGCTTGCTAAAGAATTTGGAGGTAGCATTATCCCGGTAGATAGTGAGCATTCTGCCGTTTTTCAGGCCCTTCAAGGATGTAAGGATAATAAAGAAATAAATAAGATCATTTTAACTGCTTCAGGAGGACCTTTTAGGGGTTATGACAGTCATAAGTTAAAAAAAGTAACAGTAGAAGATGCTTTAAAGCATCCCAATTGGGAAATGGGGCATAAGATAACCATTGATTCTGCCACCTTAATGAATAAAGGTTTAGAGGTTATAGAAGCAAAATGGTTGTTTGATATAGATGTAGATAGAATTCAGGTATTGGTTCATCCTCAGAGCATAATTCATTCCATGGTGGAGTTTGTTGATGGTTCACTCATGGCACAACTTGGAATGCCAGATATGAGGTTGCCTATATTATACGCTTTAACTTACCCTTATAGGTTTAAGACTAATTTAAAACCACTAAATTTATTAGAAATAGGAAGCTTATCCTTTGAAGAACCAGATTTAGATAACTTTCCATGTCTTGAATTAGCTTATGAAGCCATAAAATTAGGCGGAACAATGCCAGTAGTGCTAAATGCTGCAAATGAAGTTGCTGTGGATCTATTTTTAAAAAGAAGATTAGCTTTTACAGATATACCTATAATAATAGAAGAGGCAATGAAATCTCATAACACAATAAAAAATCCTGAGCTTTCAGATATAATGGCTGTTGATCAAGAAGTTCGTAATTTCCTATATAAAAAGGATGGTGGATTATGCTAACGATTATTACAGCACTAATATTATTTGGTGTTATTATATTAGCCCATGAGCTAGGGCATTTTCTAGTAGCTAACTGGGTAGGAATACCGGCAGAGGAGTTTTCTATTGGAATGGGACCGAAAATATACCAACGCAAGGGTAGCAAAACACTTTTTTCATTAAGAGCTTTACCAATTGGAGGATACGTAAAGTTTGTAGGTGAAGACGAAAAAAGTGACGATCCTAGAGCTTTTAGCAATGCTAAGGTATGGAAACGTTTTTTAACTATTCTATCGGGGCCTTTGATGAACTTTTTACTGGCTATTTTACTCCTAGCTATATTTTTCATGGCTTTCGGTACCATCAGGACCTCTACAGATATTTTAGAAGTAATTGATAATTCACCTGCTCATAGGGCAGGTTTGCAGCAAGGCGATAAAATTGTAGGCATAAACGGAAGAGAAGTTGATAAAATTAATGAGGAAAAAGGTATAGAACTCGTTAGAGAGGTAATACAAGAGGAAGGCAATCAACCTCTACAGATAACCATTCTTAGAGATGGACATACATTAGAATTTGAAATACTTCCAATTTATAATGAAGAAAAAAACACATATGAGATAGGTATATATTTCGGCAGATTTCAACGTCATGGATTGTTATCCAGCATTAAACTTGCCTTTATCCAGACAGGTAGATTAATCGCTTTAATGGTCCAATTGGTAGGAAGTATGATCTTTAGAGGCCAGGGCTTAAATGAGGTAGTAGGGCCTGTTGGCATAGTTGGAGAGATCAACAAAGCTGTTCAATCAGGCATTCAAGATGTTATTAATTTTGCAATAATTATTACCCTAAATTTGGGTATTATTAATCTAATCCCCTTCCCTGCTTTGGATGGTGGTAGATTGGTACTATTAATTGTAGAGGGACTTAGAGGCAAACCTATTGATGCGCAAAAGGAAGGCTATATTCATTTTGTAGGTTTTGTTCTTCTTATGATATTAATGATTCTGGTAACCTTTAAAGATATTGCTAGACAGTGGTTCTAGAAAAGGAGACTGATATGGATAGAAAGTTGACTAAAAAAGTTAGAGTGGGAAATCTGAAAATAGGTGGGGACTCACCTATTACAGTCCAATCTATGACAAATACAAACACAAGGAATGTACAGGCTACCATAAGGCAAATTCACCAGCTGCAGGAAGCTGGCTGTGATATAGTACGGTTGGCAATTTTTGATGAGGATTGTGTCAACAATATAAGAGAGATAAAAGCTAATACAGAAATTCCGTTAGTTGCAGATATACACTTTGACTATAGATTAGCGGTAGCTTCAATAAAGCAGGGGATAGATAAACTTCGCATCAATCCAGGTAATATTGGAAGTGAGAAAGGCGTAAAGGAGATTGTTGCAGCAGCCAAAGAACGATTAATTCCTATACGCATAGGGGTCAACAGTGGTTCTATTAAAAAGGATTTTTTGTATAAGTATGGCAACACTCCTAAAGCTATGGTAGAAAGCGCTCTTGAGCAAATAAGCATTTTAGAAAAGTTTGGCTATGAAGAGATAGTCATATCTTTAAAAGCGTCTAGTGTAAACAAAACAGTGGAGGCATATCGTTATATATCCAAATATATTGATTATCCTCTTCATTTAGGAGTAACTGAAGCAGGAACCTCTTGGAGTGGTACCATAAAATCAGCTATGGGCATTGGCTCTCTTTTGTTAGATGGAATTGGAGATACCTTAAGAGTATCCTTGACCGCTGACCCTGTTGAAGAAGTAAAGGTAGGTAAAGAAATATTAAAAGCTTTAGGGATACGAAAAGACAGTATTGAAATCATATCCTGCCCTACTTGTGGAAGATGCAACATTGAATTGGAACAGATAGTAAGCCAAGTACAAGATCAAATCCAAGATATTAAGGAGCCCATCACAATAGCAGTTATGGGCTGTGTAGTAAACGGACCTGGAGAAGCTAAGGAAGCTGATATAGGTATAGCTGGTGGTAAGGGTAGAGTAGTTTTATTCAAAAAAGGAAAGACTATAGGAACCTACCCACAGGAAGAAGCGGTATCAAAGCTTATTTCTGAAATCCGGAGGATGACGGATAATGAAAGTAGCTGCAATAATCCCAGCTTATAATGAAGAGAAAAATATAGGTTTAGTTTTATCTGTTATAACACAAATTCCAGAAATATCGGAAATAGTAGTGGTTAATGACGGTTCAACTGATAGAACTAGACAAATAGCTCTTTCTTTTGGCGTCAAGGTTATAGATCAAAAGGAAAATCAAGGGAAGAGCTTGGCAATGTGGGCTGGAGTACAGCATACCACATCTCCTATAGTCCTCTTTTTAGATGCAGATCTAATTGGACTAACTCAAGGACAGGTTAAGGATATGATACTCCCCATTGTTAAAGGCTATGCTGACATGACCTTAGGGATTTTTTATTCTGGTAGATCAGTAACGGATCTTGCTCAGAAAATTGCACCTTACCTAACAGGGCAAAGAGCTATGAAGAGATGGGTATTAGATGGATTAGACCAAGAAGATTGGCAAACTGGTTTTGGAATCGAAATAGCTATTACCCGATTAGCTAAAAACTCTAATCTCAGGATAATGAAAGTTCCTTTAATCAATGTTACTCATGCCATGAAGGAAGAAAAAATGGGATTGGTTAGAGGAGTAGCTGCTAGAGCAAAAATGTACTGGGAGATTATCAAACAACTGAGTAACTAATAGTTGTAAAGGGGGAGCATTTCAGTTTGTTACAAAAAATTATAGATGCTAATAATATAAAATACTTTGATGGATGTGTTCTAAAGAAAACAAAGGTTTATTTAAAAGAAAGACGTTGGGAGATAGTACTAGAGGCTCCCAATTACATAGACGCATCAATTATCGCTAAAGTAGAAGATTCCTTAAAAGAGAAATTAGGATGTATAGAGGATATAAGAATAGTTATTGAGTATTCTACCAGCAAAGAGTGGTTTTATAGAAATTTTAATAAAGTATGGGAGGATATTAATAATAGAGCCCAAAGAGAGGGCTTGTCATGGTCCAGGTGGCTGTCTAAATGCCGGCTAGAAATAGAAGATGAAAATATACTGCTACATATTAATAATCCTATGATTGCTGAGCTTTTTAATGCTAAAAAAGTAAGTAAGTATATTGAAGAGTGTATAAAAAAATGGTACAGGCTCAACTGTAAGGTTCATCTAGTTATGGATGAAGAGGAGTTAGAAATTTATCAACAAGATTATAACGAAAAGAAAGAACAAGAAAATATCTCTATTATAGAAAAAGTAATCAACAGTGTAGAAGCTCAGCAATCTACGAATAAAACCAAAAATAATAATGGACTTAGCCAGAAACAGGATTTAGTTTTTGGAAGAGCTTTTAAAGGTGAGCCTATTCCTATTGATCAATTGAGAGAGGATAGTGGTAGAGTTATTGTAAAGGGTAAGATTTTTGATGTTGATATTAGGGAGACCAGAAATGGAAAAATAATATATAGCATGGACATTACCGATTATAGTAGCTCAATTACCATAAAGACTTTCTGTGAAAAGGAACAGGCAGATAAGATAAAGTCCCAGCTAGCAAAAGGTGATTGGGTTTTGCTGCGTGGGGAATGTTTATATGATAAATATCTAAAAGATGTTGTTATAATTTTCAATGACCTAATGAAAACTGATGGGCCAGAAAGGCAGGACAATGCAGAAATAAAAAGAGTAGAGCTTCATCTTCATACTCAGATGAGTGCTATGGATGGTGTGTCTTCAGTAAGCGCCCTAGTATCAAGAGCGGCAAAATGGGGGCATCCTGCAATAGCGATTACAGATCACGGTGTACTACAGGCTTTTCCTGATGCTTATAAGGCAGGTAAAAAATATGGCGTTAAGATTTTATATGGCGTGGAAGCTTATCTAATTAATGATTGCAGACCACTTATATTAAACGGCAATGATATGGATTTTAACCAGCCCATAGTGGTCTTTGATATAGAAACCACCGGCTTAGATCCAAAAAAAGATGCCATTACCGAAATCGGTGCTGTAAAGATAATTAATAAAGAAATCGTAGATAGCTTTCAGACCTTTGTAAATCCTGAAGCTCCTATACCCGCAGAAATTACTAAACTCACTGGTATAGACGATAATATGGTTAAGGATGCACCCTTGATAAACCAGGCTTTAGAAAGGTTTAAGGAGTTTTGTGGTAATGCTGCCCTAGCAGCTCATAATGCACCCTTTGATCTAGGCTTTATTAAGGAAAAATCTAAAAGCTTAGGATGGGAAATTAATAATCCCGTTATTGATACCCTAGTATTGTCTAGGGAACTTGTTCAGGATGTAAAAAGGCATAAGCTTGATCATTTGGCAAAGCATTTTGGCATCAGGTTAGACAACCACCATAGGGCTCATTATGATGCTGCAGCTACGAGCCAAATACTGCTAAAATTGTTTGAAATATTGGAGGATATGGGTGTAAAGCGCTTAATAGATATAAATTCAGCTTTCACTCATATTACTAATCTCAATTCCTTGCCTGCATATCATGCTACTATATTGGTAAAAAATAAGACGGGACTTAAAAATCTATATAAATTGGTATCAAAATCCCATATAGATTATTTCTATAGGCGGCCTAGAATCCCTAAGAGTATTCTAATGAAATATAGAGAAGGATTAATTATAGGCTCTGGTTGTGAAGCTGGAGAATTATATAGGGCTATGGTAAAGGGCTCTTCTAACAATGAAGTTACGGAAATAGCACAATTTTATGATTTCTTAGAAGTACAACCCATAGCTAATAATGCCTATCTTGTAAGGGATGGCCATGTAGAAAGCTTTGAAAAATTGGAGAAAATAAATAAAAGCATTGTAAAATTAGGTAAAAGGATAGGTACACCTGTTGTGGCTACTGGTGATGTACATTTTTTGGATCCCCATGATGAGTATTATAGAAGGATTTTAATGACTGGACAAGGCTATAGTGATGCTGATCATCAGCCTCCTCTTTATTATAAGACAACCGAGGAGATGCTAAAGGATTTTAGCTATCTAGATAAAGAGACAGCTTTAGAAATTGTAGTACATGCACCAAGGCGAATAGCAGAATCCATTGATAACATACAACCTATTCCAGATGGCTTGTTTACGCCAGAAATTCCTGGAGCAGAGGAACAAATAAAGCAAATGTCATTGGAAAAAGCACATAGAATATATGGAAAACCTTTGCCGGATATAGTATCAAAACGTCTAGAAAAGGAGCTTAATTCAATAATAAAGCATGGTTTTGCAGTTTTATATTATATTGCTCATAAATTGGTAAAAAAATCATTAAGCGATGGCTACTTGGTTGGTTCCAGAGGATCTGTTGGCTCTTCACTTGTAGCCTTTATGACGGATATAACTGAGGTAAACCCTCTCCCTCCTCATTATGTTTGTCCCCAGTGCAAGCATAGTGACTTTAACATTGATAAGTCAAAGTACGGCGTAGGAATAGATTTGCCGGATAAAAATTGCCCAAATTGTGGGTCTCACTATAATAAAGAAGGAATTGATATACCTTTCGAAGTCTTCTTAGGCTTTAAAGGAGATAAGGTACCTGATATTGACTTAAACTTTTCAGGAGAATATCAGCCTACAGCCCACAAGTATGCTGAAGAACTTTTTGGCGAAGGCTATGTATTTAGGGCGGGCACTATAGGAACTATAGCCGAAAAAACTGCTTTCGGTTTTGTAAAAAAATATTTAGATGAAAAAGGTATTACAGTATCCAACGCTGAAATAAAAAGACTAGTTGCAGGGTGTACAGGAGTAAAAAGAACTACAGGTCAACATCCAGGCGGATTAATGGTTGTTCCTAGAAGCAGGGAAATATTTGAATTTACCCCAATACAGTATCCTGCTGATGATAAGGATTCTGGAGTAATAACCACTCATTTTGACTATAATTTTATCCATGATAACCTTGTGAAATTAGATATATTAGGGCACGATGATCCTACAATGATTAAAATGTTAGAAGACTTAACTGGTTTGGATGCTAAAAATATTCCTTTAGACGATGAAAAAACCATGGGTATATTTTCTAGCACAGAGCCTCTAGGAGTCAAACCTGAAGATATAGGTAGCCAAGTAGGAACTTTTGGTATTCCGGAGTTTGGAACTAGATTTGTAAGGCAAATGTTAGTAGATACAAAACCCACTACAATTGGTGAACTAGTACGAATAAGTGGCTTATCCCATGGAACAGATGTATGGCTTAATAATGCACAGGATTTGATCAGGGACGGAATAGCCCAACTATCTGAGGTTATATCTACTAGGGATGATATTATGATATACCTTATATATAAGGGTCTAGAACCAACTTTAGCATTCCAGATCATGGAGAGTGTACGAAAAGGGAAAGGCCTAACTCCAGAATT
>JAAYKZ010000187.1 GCA_012522165.1 Clostridiales bacterium | reverse complement strand
GGTCCTGGATGCTCAACATCCAGAACTAGGCATTAGCAGTATGCTGTCTCCTCAATCCTTGGACCAATACCTGGAAGGAAGATCCCTGGTATGGATTGAGCAATATGTAAAAAAGGCTAAAGAATTAGAAGAACGCAGGAACGCTCTTTTAGAGGAGATTCGAACTTTAGAGGAAGTAATAGATCAGTATGAGGAGAAAGCTGCGGAAAGAATTCATAAAGGAGAGCAAATTAGGGAAGAACTGCAAAAAAGCAGAATGATGGCTAACTTGTTAGATGTAGAAGGACCTGGTGTAGAAATAATCCTAGATGATCGAAAAAGAGATTCTATTTTAGATAGTGACCCAGGTATGTTGGGGTATTATATTGTTCATGACAGCGACCTCTTAGAAGTGGTTAATGAACTCAGAGCAGCTGGAGCTGAGGCAATAGCAATAAATGGAGTGAGAATAATAGAAACTTCTAGAATAAGTTGCGGTGGCCCAACTATTAATGTGGGAAAAGAGCAAAGATTCGTACCTCCTTTTGTTATCCATGCAGTAGGAGATCCAGAGGCTTTGACTTCATATTTTCAACGAGAGGATAGTATATATCAGACTCTTATGTATTGGGGTCTTAGATTTGAAATCAAAAAAAAGGATTTGATTCAAATACCACGTTATATAGGGGATTTGGAATATAAATACGCAAAACCTATAGAAGAAGGTGAATAGAATGTGGCTTCCAATTCTAGGGATAATTATCGGAATTATTTTGGGTCTAATATTGCCATGGCAAATTCCTACTAACTATGCATCTTATATGTCCATAGCAGTATTAGCAGCCTTGGACTCAGTATTTGGTGGAATCCGTGCTAGTATGGAGAACAAATTTAAGACAGATATCTTTATATCAGGTTTTTTTGGCAATGCTTTTCTGGCAGCAGGCTTAGCTTATATAGGTGATCGCCTGGACGTACCTATTTATCTAGCGGCTATATTTGCATTTGGCAATAGATTATTTCAAAATTTTGCAGCACTTCGTCGACATTTTTTAGCATATCTTCGTAGGAGGTTGGATGATCATGAAGAAAAATAATTAAGAAAGTTATTCCGTTTTATGTATTTATATGATAACATAATAATAACGGATAATAGGTTGGAAAGTAAAAGTTTAGAATATATAGACAATCGACTTTTATGATGGACAAGCTGGTTTATTAAACTTATGCTGAAAATGGACGTTTGGGAGGAAGGGAAATGCTGGAATTCGATATTGATATGGATCAATTTGCTCAAATTAAGGTTGTTGGAGTTGGAGGCGGAGGAAACAATGCCATCAACCGGATGATACAGTACGGGCTAAAAGGTGTTGATTATATTTCCATTAATACCGATAAGCAGGCCTTATACTTATCTAAATCTAATCATAAAATTCAAATTGGAGAAAAGCTTACCAAAGGGCTTGGTGCTGGTGCTAATCCAGAAATTGGTCAAAAAGCGGCTGAGGAAAGTAGAGAAGAGATTCAGCATGCCTTAGAAGGCTCTGATATGGTATTTATTACTGCTGGTATGGGTGGAGGAACCGGTACAGGTGCTGCACCTATAGTGGCAGAAATAGCTAAAGACATGGGAATCTTAACGGTAGGAGTAGTTACAAAGCCATTCTTATTTGAAGGTCGCCGTAGGATGAACAATGCTGAGATGGGTATAGCAGAGTTAAAAGAAAGGGTAGATACTTTAGTGACTATACCCAATGATAGATTATTACAGGTAGTAGAAAAACGCACATCCATGCTGGAAGCTTTTAAAATAGCAGATGATGTTTTAAGACAGGGCGTTCAGGGTATTTCCGATCTTATTGCAGTGCCTGGTCTTGTAAATCTAGACTTTGCTGATGTCCGCACCATAATGAAAGAGAAGGGCCTTGCCCATATGGGTATCGGTAGGGGCAGTGGTGATAATAGGGCAGTGGAAGCAGCAAAACAGGCTATACAGAGTCCCCTGCTAGAGACTACTATTGACGGGGCTACAGGTATACTCCTAAACATTACTGGTGGCGAAAGCTTAGGTTTATTTGAAGTAAATGAAGCAGCGGAATTGGTATCTCAAGCTGCTCATCCTGATGCCAACATTATATTTGGTGCTGTCATTGATGAAAATCTAGAAGATGAGGTTAGAATTACAGTTATTGCTACAGGTTTCGAACAGATGAACGCTGCATCCTCAACAGAGTCAAGAAGGGGCTCCAATAGATTGGATGATTCTATATTTAGGTCTGATTTGCAAGAGGATAACCTTGTTATCCCTACCTTCTTAAGGCGTGGAAGAAACTAAAGAAAGAATACATATACAATAATATAATCATGGAAACAAACGACAATAAAACTCTTTATTGTCGTTTGTTTTTTTTATTGATATACACCGTTCTACAACATTCTAACATCTAATATTATATAATAAGGACAAAGAATAAAAGGAGTGGGGGTGGGATGTTTGCCTGTTAAATACATATATATTGATATTATATGGCTAGATAATTTAATTATGAATTTTATTATATTATGGGCATCATCCAAGCTATCCAAGTATAATACCCCTCTTTATAGATTGTTGGTATCATCTCTTCTAGGAGCTACATATGCAG
>JAAYKZ010000026.1 GCA_012522165.1 Clostridiales bacterium | reverse complement strand
TATAGGAATTATACTGCCGTGACAGTTTATCGCCACTACATCCTCTGCAGTATAGGATCTTGGCCCTTTCATATAGGCAAGAAGCACTTCATCAATAATGTTTCCCTTTCCATCTACTACTTTTCCGTAATGTAGATATCTATCTTTAAAGGTTCGATTCTTCTTGCTGCCAAATATAAATATTTCCTTTGCAATATCTAAGGCTTTAGAACCACTAATTCTAACAATCCCTATACCTCCTTCTCCTCGAGGGGTAGCAATAGCAGCTATTGTATCATCAAAAAACATATCTACTCTTCCTCCCGAAAAGCTAGAAAAAGTTAACCCAGTATATTTATACTGGGCTATTTTTTCATATATTAAACAATCAAATTCTTTATTTAAGGGTTATTACCACTCTTCTATTAGGTTCTTCCCCTTCACTGTAAGTTCTTACATAATTATCATTTTGCAAAGATGCATGAATTATTCTTCGTTCAAAAGGATTCATAGGCTCTAAAGTAATCTTTTTCCTTGTCTTAGCTACCTTATATCCTAGTCTTTTTGCCAGCCGTCTTAAGGTTTCTTCCCTTTTTTTCCTATAGTTTTCTGTATCCAAATAGATTCGCTTGTAATCCTGGCCTTCTTTATTAACCACTAAACTAGTTAAATACTGCAGCGCATCCAAAGTTTCCCCTCTATGCCCTATTAACAGGCCCATACCTCTTCCTTTTAACTCTACATTTACCTGCTCATCATCCTCTGATACATTAACAATAGCTTCAATATTCATTAAATCTAGTAGTTCCATCAAGAATTCCTTTGCCATCTCGCCCTTGGTTTTCTTTACAGTAGCTCTTATCCTCGCATCTTTTGACCCAATAATCCCAAAAAGTCCTTTCACCGGTTCTTCTAAAACCTCAATCTCCAGCATATCTCTTTGAACACCCAATTGAGCAACTGCCATCAAAATAGCTTCATCAACGGTTTTTCCGCTGCTCTCAACAGTTTTCATTTTTTTGCACCTTCCTTACCTGTTTTTCCTTCAGGATATATCCGGTTATAAATTAGCTGCTGTACGATTTGAAATATGTTACTAGTTACCCAATAAATACTAAATGCCGATGTATACATTGACGTAAACCAGACGGACATAATAGGCATAACTGCACTCATGCTTGACGTTTGTTGGTTCCCTCCAGCTGGGGTAGACAACTTCATATATAGATAGGAAGTAATACCTGCTAAAGCCGATAGAATAAATAATCCATTCCATCCACTTCCCATAAAGGGTATGGCTCTACCAATTATATCCCTCATAGGTGAATCAGCAATCCATACGTTTTTAATCCACAAAAACCCGAGGCTTGACCCAGAAGTTTTTAAAAATTCTAAAGCTTGAGCTGTGCTAATATTCTTAATTGCTTCCACTATAGCAGCAGTGTTAGCATTTCCTGCTACTTCACTTAGCTGATTAATAAGGCGCTCATTGTTGGGATTACTAAACAAACTGGTAAGTATATCGCTTACATTTTGTTTTATTGCAGATGAACTATGCACACTTTCAATAAACTCCTGAAGTATCGGGGCTATATCTCTGTTAGTAAAATTTATAAGATTTACATAAAAAACTTCAAGCTGTGCGCTAGCTATGGCCCTTAAGGCAGCAAACATGGCAAACATAAGGGGGAGCTGTAGTAGCATGGGAAGGCAACCTCCCATAGGATTTACCTGATGCTTTTGATATAACTCCATAGTCTTTTTATTTCTTTTTTCCGGATCATTTTTATACTTTTCATTTATCTTCTGTAGCTCTGGATTCAGTTCAGCCATCTTTCTAGTGGATGCCTTTGCTCTTAAGTCAAGAGGCAAAAGTGCCAGCCTAGTTAAGATAGTAAATAATACTATTGAAACTCCGTAATTTCCAACTACTGAATCTATCCCCGTAATAATTGATTGAAGAAAGCTTACCAAAGCAGACCACATATTACAACACCTGCCCCTTGACATCTTTTATTGATGATATATCCAAAAAACTCATTCCTCTCAATACCTCCGAAAGTTTTTACCAATACTGAAATTTAAACCAAGGGATCATATCCGCCTGGGTGGAAGGGATTACATTTTAGAATTCTTTTAACTGCTAAAAAAGAACCTTTTATGATACCATATTTATCTATTGCTAAAATAGCATAGCTAGAACAAGTAGGGTAGAATCTACAGCTATTTGGAAACAATGGAGATATGAATCTCTGATAAAGTTTGATACCTCTAATTAAAATGTTTTTCATTTATTTTTAATCCCTACTCCTTGAATAAACCAGACCTTTTAAGTAAATTTTCAACCTGATTTTCTAATTTCTGAAAATTTGCATCCCTTGCTCCAACTCTGGCTATGAAAATGAGATCATAACCTGTTTTTATTTTATCCAATCTAAGTCTACAAATTTCTCTTAATCTTCTCTTTATCTTATTTCTCTGCACAGCTTTACCAAATTTCTTACTTATGGAAAACCCAAATCTAGAAACTCCCAAGTTGTTTTTTCTATAGACTAACACCAAACAAGAATTTGCAAGGGATCTACCTTTTTTATAGGTATAATTAAAATCTCTTCTCTTTCTCAAACGATATTTTTTATTCACAAAGAATCCACTCACTATATATCTTGAACTATGTTTGCCACATTTATTTTATAAACAAACTCTATGGTAGAAAAGGCCACCATATAAGTGGCCTTATGCTGTCAACCTCTTTCTACCTTTCTGTCTTCTTCTCTTTAATACCAGTCTGCCATTCTTGGTACTCATTCTCTTTCTAAAGCCATGTACTTTTTTTCTACGTCTATTATTAGGCTGATAAGTTCTTTTCATTTACAATTTCTCCTTTCTTATGGTTAATAAGCAGCTTATATCTATATATAAACTTCTTATCTTTTTGCATAATAAAGCTGATAATAGCACTTTACTTATAGTATTATAAGCGAACAAACCTTTTGCTGTCAAGAATATCAACAAATTCAATTGATTATCCACAGATTATTTGATATTATATCTTTACTGTTGATAACTTCCTGTCTATAATATAATAGTAGGGATTGATTAAAAGTTATACACACTCTGTGGATAACTTTGTGTATAACTTTTTTATGCTCTTTGTTTTTTGGTGTAAAATCGCTTTTTTCTAGCTATTAATACTGTTTATAACTTTTACACTTTTGTAGAATATTATCCCTGCTTTATACAAAATTTATTAAATGGTGGTTATTAACAAAAATATGGCATTTTTCAACAAAG
>JAAYKZ010000186.1 GCA_012522165.1 Clostridiales bacterium | reverse complement strand
TAACACCTCTCTCATATCGCTGGGTATATATATGTCCATCCCTTCTAACCTCTACTACTAACCATTCAGATAGAGCATTAACTACAGCTACTCCAACTCCATGAAGACCTCCAGATACATTATATCCGCTGCCTCCAAACTTTCCACCTGCATGGAGAACCGTTAAAGCCACTTCTACAGCAGGTTTTTGCAATTTTTCATGTATACCTACCGGAATACCTCTGCCATTATCCCTTACAGTAATAGATTGATCTTGGTGTATGGCGATATCAATTTTATCGCAGAAGCCTGCCATAGCTTCATCTATGCTATTATCTACCACTTCGTATACCAAATGGTGAAGACCGCGAAGGCTGGTACTTCCAATATACATTCCTGGTCTTCTGCGCACAGCTTCTAAACCTTCTAGTACTTGAATCTGAGACTCATTATAATCATTATTCATGTTAATTTCTTTGTGTTCCATCATATCCCCCTTGTTTCAATTTGCTATTTGTTGATGAAATGTTTTTTACAAATCCGGTTCTTTTTAATAGAGTAGAAGATGAAATAGGGGATAAAAATATCATAGTTTTATGATATCGTTCCACTAATACAAAAGTTTTTGGCTCATTTTCTGATATTTTTCTAATAAACCCTTCTTCTTTAGCAATTTCCAAAAATTCCTTATTTGTTTCTGAAGTCATCGAGGTCTCTATATCAAATATAGCGATAACATCTTTAATGGAGATGATAACATCTCCTCCTAAATGTAGCGTCACAAAATCCACCGGCCTCTCCTAGATAACTTAAACTTTACTTTTCTATTATACCTTATTTTATCCCATATTTAAAGAAACAATTAAATTTTTGCCACTTTTCCCCCAAATACTTCGTATATTTCCATATTGCTATTTATATCATTAGGAAGATCTGAATAATCCGTCATGGTCATGAAAGTTTGAACTTTGTTAAAATATGATAATAACTTAGATTGCCTATATTTATCAAGCTCGGACATTACATCATCTAGTAGCAGAAGAGGATATTCTCCGGTTTGTTTGTACATCATCTCAATTTCAGACAATTTAAGAGATAGTACTGTGGTTCTCTGCTGTCCCTGGGATCCAAAAGTTTTTACATCCATTCCGTTTATGCTTATGGATAAATCATCCCTATGACAACCCTTTTCTGTTCTACCCTTTTTTATATCTTCTTCATGATTTTGCTCCAGTATTTTTAAGTAATCCTCCATAATACCAGAAGCATCATATGAACTAAAATTAATGGAAGGATTGTATGTTACATTCAGTTCTTCTTTTCCAAGAGAAATTTCATTATGAATTTCTTTAGCAATTTTTCCTAAATTATTAATAAATGTCAGTCTTTGTATTATAATATAGGTTCCTACTTTTGCTATTTGTTCATCCCAAATAGGCAAGGTTTTTTTTAAGTTGCTGTTTCCATTAATTTCCTTAAGAAGATTATTCCTATGGTTAAGGAGCCTATTATATTGCTGAAGGCTATAAAAATACTTTGGCTTTACCTGGGATATTTCCATATCCATAAATCTTCTTCGCTCTGTAGGACTTCCCTTAACCAGCTTTAAATCTTCAGGTGAAAAGAGGACACTATTAATGTGCCCCATAAGTTCACCTAGTCTTTGTGCAGTCATACTATTTATATTGATTTTCTTTTTATCCTTTAAACTGAGCATTACCTCTATAAGACTGGAACCTTCCCTTTTTTCAACTAAAGATCTTATTGCAGATTCCTTTTCTCCCCATCGAATGAGTTCCCTGTCCCTAGGAGTTCTATGGGAGCGTCCAGTACTAAGCAAAAAAATAGACTCCAGTATATTGGTTTTTCCCTGGGCATTTCTTCCTGAGAAAACAATTAAATTAGAGCTAAATTTTAGCTCTAATTTAATATAATTCCTATAATTTATCAGGCTCAATTCCTTAAGATGCAACTTGCAATCATCCTTCCCTGACTACTAGGAACTCATATCCACCATCCAGCAAGATCTTATCTCCAGGATATATCTTCTTCCCTCTTCTTGTCTCCAGTTCACCATTAACTTTTACAAGGCCATCCTTGATCATTTGGTTGGCATGGGCGCCGGTATCAGCAATACCAGCCCACTTTAATAACTGGTTAAGTTTTATAAACTCTGTATTAATTATAATTCTTTCCAAAATCCTTTCCTCCAGTTATACTTTAATCTTTACACACTAATCCTCACAGGAAGTAAAAGGTATGTGAAGCTGTCTCCCTCTAAGGGTCTAAAAACACTTGGACTTACGTTAGTTGTAAAATCAATATATACTTCTTGGTTACCAATACCTTTTAATATATCCATAAAATACCTTGCATTAAAGGCTATAAGCATTTCCCTACCCTCCATATGGATAGGTATCTCTTCATGGGCTGTTCCCAGTTCAGAATTGGAATTTATTATTAATCTATCCTCTTTTATATTTAGCTTGATTAGGTTATTTCTACCTTCCCTTGCCATAAGTGAAGCTCTTTCAATGGCATTATAAAGAATTTTAACATCTACTTTTATTCGGGTCTTGTACTCCTGTGGAATTATTTGTGTATAGTTGATAAATTCACCGCTAAGTAGCCTTGAAATAATCCGTGTGTATCCCATATCAAATAGTACGTGTTTATCATCTATAGTTATGTTTATTTTTTCATCACTATCATCTATTATACGGCTTATCTCATTTAAAGTTTTGCCAGGTATTATTACGTCTATTTCTTGAGCACTATCTACCTTACCTCGTCTTACGGCTAAACGGTAACCGTCTAAACAAACCATATTAATATTTCCATCCTTAATTTCCACAAGACCTCCTGTTAGTACCGGCCTGGTTTCATCGGTTGCTACTGCGAAAATGGTATTTTGAATCATCTGTTTCAACAGGTTTTGCTCAATTTCCACAGGGGCATTTTCTTTTACATCTTCAAGATCTGGATATTCATCTGGCTGTATTCCCTGTATTTGAAAATGGGATTTTAAAGTTTTTATGTTAACTAGATATTTGTCGGATACTTCAATTTCAATTTCCTCATTAGGTAATCTACGAATAATATCTCCAAAAATACGAGAGGGAATAACAACAGCTCCTTCTTGCTGGATATTGGCATCTAAGAAACACTCGATACCTAAATCCAAATCATTGCCAATTAGTTTTAGCACACCTTTATATGCTTTTACGTAAATTCCTTCTAGTATGGGAAGGGTGGTGCGTGAACTAATAGCCCTTTGAACAATATTTATACTTTCAGCTAATTTTTTTTGTGAACATGTAAATTTCATGGAATACCTCCTGAGTATGTTGAATATATATAATATTTTAGTAGTAATAGCAGTAGGGGCTGTGATTTTGTGAATTATGTCAAATTAAGGCGAAACACTCGACAAATGGTTGTGGATAACTTTGTGGAGTTAATAATAAAATTTATTAAAGTTATCCACAATTCTTTCACAATTTGATCTATAGGGATTCTAGTTCTTTACGAATCTGACTTATGGTTTTTGCTAATTCAGGATCACTGGTTACGTCATTAGTAATTTTGTCATAGGCATGTATGACGGTGGTATGATCTCGGCCCCCAAATTCTTCTCCTATCTTAGGTAGAGAAAGATCCGTAAGTTCTCTACACAAATACATAGCTATCTGTCTTGGATGGGCTATTGCCCTATTTCTTTTCTTAGATTTGAAATCCTCTATTTTTACATCAAAGTAGCTTCCTACCACTTCCATAATCAAAGCTGGAGTAACAACTTTAGGATGATTGTTGGATATAATGTCCTTTAAAGCTTCTTCTGCTATTGTGAGATCCAGTCTATTGTTGTTGAGAGAAGAATAAGCCAAAATCCGTATCAATGCCCCTTCTAATTCCCTAATATTGGATTGTATCCGCTGAGCAATAAATAGGAGTATTTCATCATCTACCTCAATTTGTTCTTGTTCTGCCTTCTTTCTTAATATAGCCACCCTGGTTTCTAGATCTGGTGGTTGAATATCTGCAATAAGCCCCCATTCAAATCTAGATCTCAATCGATCCTCTAAGGTAGGTATCTCCTTAGGAGGTCGATCACTAGATATAATAATTTGTTTGTTTGACTCGTGAAGAGCATTAAATGTGTGGAAAAATTCTTCTTGAGTACTTTCCTTTCCTGCAATAAATTGAATATCATCCACCAATAACACATCTACATTACGGTATCTATTGCGGAAATCTACGTTTTTATTTGTTTGTATTGATGTAATAAGTTCATTGGTAAATTTCTCCGAGGTCACATACAGTACCTTGGCTTTCGGATTTTGATCCAAGATAAAATGTCCTATAGCATGCATTAAATGAGTTTTTCCTAATCCAACGCCCCCGTAGATAAATAAGGGGTTATAGGCATGAGCTGGAGCTTCGGCTACAGCTAGGCAAGCTGCATGGGCAAATCTATTGCTATTTCCGATAACAAAGGAGTCAAAGGTGTATTTAGCATTAAGAGCAGCTTTAAAGTTCTCTGACTCTTCTTCCTCATCCTGTTCTTGCTTTAAGTATTTTTCTGCCTCATTAGGCAGTACCAGTGTAACAACATAGTCCTTTGAAGATACTTGCTTTAAAGAATTTACTAATAGATCCATGTATCTGGATTCCAAGATACCTTTGGTAAAGTCATTGGGAACCATTAGGTAGAATAAATTATCGATTATAGCTAAGGGTTCTATAGTTTTTATCCAGGTATTAAAGCTTACATCAGTTAGTTCCAACTTAATAAGGGGCAGAGCATCTTCCCATAACTTAACAACCATATGATCCATCAAGGAAACCTCCTAAAAAATACCGTAGTAATACATATTTTTGCCAATTATATACTTTCTAAAACTATTTATATCAACGGCAATTTAAACAAAGGCTCCAAATTATCAATTTTTGTAGAAG
>JAAYKZ010000185.1 GCA_012522165.1 Clostridiales bacterium | reverse complement strand
GCCATTAATGGATCTAAGAATTTTACTGGTGAGTTAATAGGCCTTCTAGATGGGAAAATACAGATCAGGGCAGATAATAAAGTTTTGGAGTTTGACCGCGATCAAGTAGCCATTGTTAGATTAGCAGTGGAGTTTTAAATATAATATTAGCTCTATGAGGAGGAAATTGTAAAATGAACGGGGAGTTTTTAGGCGCTTTGGAACAAATTGCCAGAGAAAAAGGAATTGATAAAGAGATATTAATAAATGCTATTGAAGCTGCATTGCTATCTGCATATAAGAAAAACTTTGGCACCACCCAAAATGTAAAAATAAATGTTGACAGGAAAACAGGTTCAGTCAAGGTCTATGCATTGAAGACTGTTGTTGAAGATATTAAAGATGAAACACAGGAAATTCTATTGGAAGATGCGCGTAAAATTGACTTTAAATATCAATTGGGCGATGTGGTAGAGATAGAAGTAACACCCAAGAATTTTGGCCGTATTGCTGCACAAAACGCAAAACAAGTAGTAATACAGCGAATAAGAGAAGCTGAGAGAGTTATTACTTATGAAAAGTTTATTGAAAGAGAGAACGAGATAATGCCATGCATGGTTCAACGAGTGGAAAGAAGAAATGTATACGTGGATCTTGATGAGGCAGAAGGTATTATGCCTCCTAATGAACAGGTTTCAACCGAAGCTTACAAAGTCAATGATCGGCTGATAGTATATATTACAGAGGTTAAAATGACCAATAAAGGCCCTCAAATATTAGTATCTAGAACTCATCCTAACTTGGTTAAGAGACTTTTTGAAAGGGAAGTACCCGAAATTGTACGTGGAGAGGTTATTATTAAAAACATTGCTAGAGAGGCAGGCTCAAGGACAAAGGTTGCTGTCTATGCTGATCATCCTAGTATAGATCCTGTAGGCGCATGCGTTGGGCAACATGGTATAAGAGTACAGCATATTGTTGATGAATTGAACAGTGAAAAAATAGATGTTATCAGATGGAGCGATGACCCCAGGGAGTTTATCGGCAGCGCATTAAGCCCAGCGAAAATAATAGATGTATTTATTAATGAGACTGAAAAGTCTGCTAGGGTAATAGTCCCTGATAATCAACTTTCCTTGGCCATAGGAAAGGAAGGGCAAAATGCTAGATTAGCTGCAAAATTGACTGGCTGGAAGATTGATATAAAAAGCATATCCCAAATGGAAGAAATTGAAGGTGTGGAGAATGGTTCTTTAGAATATAATAAAGAAAACTTTGAATAGGAGGGGGTTGCTTTGAAAAAGAGAAAAATACCTATAAGAATGTGCGTCAGCTGTAGAGAGATGAGACCAAAAAAAGAGCTTATAAGAGTAGTCAAAAGTCCTGAAGGTGAAATAAGTATAGATGATGAAAGAGGCAAAAAGCCTGGTAGGGGTGCCTATATATGCAGAGATTCAAATTGCATTGAAAAGGCTAAAAAAAGTAAAATACTAGAGCGAACCCTCAACCAAACAATCCAAGATGAGATTTATGAAATTTTGATTCATGAAATGAATGAAGGTGAGAGCAATCAATGATAAAATATTTCAGCTTATAGGACTCTCCAAACGGGCTGGAAAGTTAGTATCTGGTGCATATACTGTAGAACAATCAATTAAATCAGGTAAAGCACAGTTAGTTATTATAAGTCAGGACGCTTCATTAAATACTATGAAAAAATTTACTGAAATGTGTAGACACAGGAAAATAGACATAATAAAACTCGGCAGCAAGCAGGATTTAGGTCAATCCATTGGTAAGCCGGCACGCACCCTTTTAGCAATTACAGATCTATCCTTCAAGGATTTGATATTAAATGAATTAGCTTTAACCACAAAAAACATGGGGGTGATTGAATAGTGGCTAAGATCAATGTTTATAGTACTGCTAAGAAAGTTACAAAAGGTGCTAAAGAATTGTTGGAAAATTTGGGAGAACTAGAGAAAGACATAAATAGTTATAAAAATACCATACAAAATCTTAGAGACAAATTAAATAGGGAGGCAAAGGAAAGAGAGCTTGAGAAAAAGAGAAAAGCTGAGGAAGAACTTCGCAGGAAACAGGAAGAGCAAAAACGTAAAGAAGCTGAAAAGGCCAAGGAAGAATTAAGGATAAAAGAGGAATTCAAGCGAAGGGAAGCTGAAATGAGTAAGAAAAATGTGTCTAATGAAAGTCATCATAAAAAAAGAGAACGCAAAAACAAGCGAGACTTCTGGGATAAAGATGATGACATAGAGCTAAAGATTAGGAAGCCTAAAAAATCCAATAAGGCTGCAAATAAGAAAAAGCAAGAAGAGACTCAAAAGATACCGGAAAGGAAAAAGGCTATTGTTATGGGCGAAGTAATATCAATTAAAGAATTATCAGAAAAAATAGGAATACCAGCAACTGAAATAATGAAGAAGTTAATGGGTATGGGAATTTTGGCTACCATAAATCAAGATATAGATTATGAAACGGCAGCCATAGTATCTTCAGAATTTGAAATAGAGTTGGAGCAAAAGGCTTCTAAGAGCTTTGAAGAAATGTTAATAGAAGAGGATGTAGAAGATGATCCTTCTACATTAGAACCTCGTCCTCCTATAATAACTGTTATGGGACATGTTGATCACGGGAAAACATCACTGTTAGATGCCATTAGAAGTACTAATGTTACAGCCCAAGAAGCTGGTGGAATAACTCAGCATATAGGTGCTTATACTGTAAATGTAAACGGTAAGCCCATTACCTTTTTAGATACACCTGGACATGAAGCTTTTACTTCTTTGAGAGCAAGGGGTGCACAAGTAACCGATATTGCTATATTGGTGGTAGCAGCTAATGATGGCGTTATGCCTCAAACTATAGAAGCAATAAACCATGCCAAGGAAGCTAATGTACCTATTATAGTTGCTATAAATAAGATTGATGTGACGGGTGCAAATCCAGAGAGGGTAAAACAAGAACTAACTGAGCATGGTTTAGTGGTAGAGGAATGGGGAGGAGATACTATTGCTGTTCCTGTTTCAGCACTGCATAGACAGGGTATTGATGAATTATTAGAGATGGTACTGCTGGTAGCTGAAATGCAAGAATTAAAGGCAAACCCCAATCGTCGAGCAAAAGGAACTATAATAGAGGCTGAGTTAGACAAGGGACGAGGTCCTGTTGCCACTGTTCTAGTTCAAAATGGAACTCTAAAAGTGGGAGATTCCATAGTTGCTGGTACTGCTTATGGAAGAGTACGAGCTATGATGGATCATACAGGAAAAAGACTTAAAGAAGCAGGTCCCTCTACTCCAGTCCAAGTACTAGGACTGTCAGAAGTGCCAGAAGCAGGAGATATCATGTACTGCGTAGAGGATGATAAGTTAGCTAAACAAGTAGCAGAAGAACGCAAGGAGAAATTAAAAGAACAACAGATTAAGGCATCTTCAAAATTATCTTTGGATGACTTGTTTAGCAAAATAAAAGAGGGCGAAATAAAAGATCTAAACTTAATTATAAAAGCGGACGTACATGGATCTGTTGAAGCACTTAAGCAATCCCTTGAGAAATTATCCAATGAAGAAGTACGTGTTCGCACCATACATGGTGCTGTAGGTGCCATTAGCGAATCAGACGTCATGTTAGCGTCAGCCTCTAATGCTATAATAATAGGTTTTAATGTTAGACCTTCTGCAGGTGCCAACGAGCTGGCCAAAAAAGAGAATATTGATATACGGCTTTATAGAGTAATTTACAACGCTATAGAAGACATAGAAGCAGCTATGAAAGGAATGCTGGAGCCAGAGTTCAAAGAGGTAATAGTAGGTCATGCAGAGGTAAGAGATATCTTTAGAATTTCTGGAGTAGGTGTTGTAGCTGGATGTTATGTAACTGATGGCAAAATTATTAGAAATGGGGATGCCCGCTTAGTTCGTGATGGTATTGTCATTTATGAAGGCAGTATAGATTCTTTAAAACGCTTTAAAGATGATGTTCGTGAAGTAGCCTCTGGTTATGAATGCGGTATAGGTTTATCAAACTTTAATGATATAAAAGTAGGAGACATAATCGAAGTATCCATAATGGAAGAGATTAAAAGATAGTATCTTTAGATAATATTGTAAAGCAGGTGTATATTGTGAGACATCAGAGATTAGATAGAATATCTGAGGAGATCAAAAAAGAAATAAGCAGAATTATTCGAGAAGATGTAAAAGATCCCCGTATCTCCCCAATGGTTTCTATTTTACGTGTGGATGTGGCTAGAGATTTGCGCTATGCCAAGGTATATGTGAGCGTCTTAGGCAACGAGGAAGAAAAAACATCTACCATAGAAGGACTAACTAGAGCAGCAGGGTTTATACGTAAGGAATTAGGAAGAATTCTTACTATCAGGTACATTCCAGAGCTTAGCTTTGTGCTGGATACCTCTATTGAATACAGTGTGGATATTAGTAAAAAAATCGTGGAAATTACTAGAGAGCAGGAGAAGACTAGCGAAAATGAATGATATTTTACAATCAATTGCTCAAAGCTCTTCCATTGCCTTGATAACCCATATTAATCCTGATGGGGATGCTATTGGCAGCACAATTGCCCTAATGCATGCTTTAGATAAAATGGAGAAATCGGTAGATGTATATTGTCAAGACAATATTCCCAGTATGTTCGATTTTTTAGATGGCGTTAATAGGATAACAAAGCCGGATCAATCAACAAAAAATTATGATTTAGTGATAGCCTTAGACTGTAGCGATCCTGATAGAATGGGCACATGCGCTCCCATTATGGACAGGGCAATTACATCAGCTAATATTGATCATCATGTAAGCAATACATTCTATGCCAATATAAATGTAGTTGATGAAGAAGCATCGGCCACAGGGGAGATTATATACAAGCTAGTAACCCAATTAGAGATTGAACCCAATAAAAGTATTGCAGAAGCTTTGTATACTGCTATTGTTTCTGATACGGGAAGATTCTCTTTTAGCAATACAACCTCCAAAACCCATAGGATTGTTGCTCATCTTATTGAATGGGGAGCGGATGTGGTCAAATTATCTAACCTGCTATTTAATAATCATTCTTTGGAATGGGTTAGACTTTTAGGTCAAGCGATAAACTCATTAGCCATATATTATGATGGAAAAGTTGCTATAATGCACATTACTCAGGCAATGATGGACAGGGTCGGTGCTACTGAGGAACATTCCAATGGTATTATCCAGTATGCAAAGGATATTACAGGGGTGGAGTTGGCTGCTTTGCTTCGGGAAGTGAATGATTCAACCATCAAGGTAAGTCTTCGTTCTCAATCAATAATAGATGTTAGCCTTTTGGCCCAAGAATTTGGTGGGGGAGGGCATAAGAGAGCTGCAGGATGTACTATTAATTTACCTCTCATTCAAGCCCAGGAAAGTTTAATGAAAGCAATCAATTCATATTTTAAGGAGTAGTGATGGGATTGAATGGAGTTATAAATGTTCTAAAACCCCCAGGAATGACATCCAGCGATGTTGTAGTTTATCTAAAAAAATTGCTGAAAGTAAAAAAAGTGGGTCATGCCGGCACCTTGGATCCTAATGCAGCTGGAGTGCTGGTAATATGTATTGGTAAAGCTACTAAAATTGTGGACTATATCATGGAGGATAACAAGACCTACAGAGGAGGACTAGTCCTAGGGGTAGAAACAGACACTTTGGATGCTGATGGTAGAATAATTAATCAAAGCTCTATCATTCCCCATTTATCCAGCATAGAAAAGGTTTGTAATAAATATCAAGGAAAATTACTGCAAAGACCTCCTATGTGTTCGGCCAGAAAATATAGAGGTAAACGACTATACGAATTAGCTAGGCAGGGACAAGAGGTAGAAGTTCCTCCTAGATCTATAGAAATCTTTGAAAATAAAATACTAGAATATTACCCCCCAAATGAGATTTTTTTTGAGGTAACCTGCACCAAAGGTACATATATTAGATCTCTTGTTAGGGATATAGGACAAGATTTAGGCTGTGGTGCCTATATGTCCTTTCTAATTAGGACATCCAGCGGAACATTTACTATAGAGAATAGCTTTACTCTACAGGAGATAAAGGATGCATTATTACAACAAAGTATAAGTAATATTTTAATTCCTACGGATAAAGCATTGTCTAAATTTAAGTCTATTATATTAAAGGATCATATCTTTTCAAAAGCCATTAATGGCAATATAATTAATCTTGATGCAGCTGCTTCGGATATAAGCAATATGCCTCATGGAGAATTGTTAAGAATATATTGTAAGCATCAATTTATTGGATTGGGATATATAACCGATAGACAAAAAATACAAATGAGAAAGGTTTTGGTCTAGGGAAGAAAAATGCAAGTAGTTTTTAATATTGATAAACAACATAGCTTAGACGATCCCATTGCTATTGCTTTGGGAACTTTTGATGGAATACATATTGGTCATCAAATGTTGATTCAGCAGCTTATATATATCCAAAAGACTTTTGGCTGCCATAGTTTAGTTTATACTTTTTTAAATAATCCCATGGAGCTATTAAATCCTAAGAATGCTCCGTCTAGGATCATAACCTTGTCAGAAAAAATATCTAAGTTTAATAGGCTTGATATTGATTTCTTAGTATTAAATCCTTTTGATAGAAAACTAGCATCTATGTCTCCGCAAGACTTTATTGAATATATGCTAATAAAAAAATATAATATAAAATATATCGTAGTTGGGTATGATTTTAGATTTGGTTATTTAGGAAGTGGAGATACCAAGCTGTTAGAAAAGCTAAGCGAAATATACGGATATGAATTAATAGTGGTTCCTCCCTTATCCCTTGGGGGTGAAATAATAAGCAGTACATTAATACGGAAGTTGGTTAGAGAAGGGGATGTGGAAAAGGCTTCCATGTATCTTGGAACACCTTATTCCATATGTGGAGAAATAGTTCATGGCTTTGGTAGAGGTAGAAGATTAGGCTTTCCCACTGCAAATCTTGAATTTGATACCCGCAAAACTATTCCTAAAAGTGGCATTTATCTTACCAAGGTAATGATAGATGGAGTATATCATTGGGGCATGACCAATGTGGGAAGCAATCCAACCTTTAATAATGAAGGTTTGTTTATAGAAACTTATATATTGAACTATAACAATGATTTATATGGTACTAGGATTAAGCTAGAATTTATAAAGCGAATAAGGGATGAAATAAAATTTTCAAATATTGAAGATTTAAAAAATCAGATAACTAAAGATGTTCAATGGGCTAAAAACTACATTTACAAATTCCAATAAATATGATAAAATAATGAGGTAATAACTTATTCAGCCATTTTCTTGGTCTAACGCTCCTCCAGCGTTTTACTAGGATGATGGCGGTACCTATTATTGAGGAGGTGAAAACAGCTTATGGATAAGGCAAGAAAGGCTCAGATAATCGAAGAATTTAAACTCCATGACGGAGATACTGGATCGCCTGAAGTACAAATAGCTATTCTTACTGAGCGAATTAACCATCTTAATGAACATCTAAAGATCCATAAAAAGGATCATCATTCAAGACGCGGACTATTAAAGATGGTTGGTCAAAGAAGAGGACTACTCAACTATTTGATGAAAAAAGATATTGAGCGATACAGGGCAATCATAGAAAAATTAGGATTAAGAAAGTAAAACTTGGAGCGGGGAAGTCCGCTCCTTTGTTCTAATTGAGTAATTCAATACATATTTGCAACTATGCGTTGTTTTATTTAATGGTGGGAATACTAAAATATAAACTTTGCAGATAACAAGGTAATTCTGAAAGGAGAATTAGAGGATGGATTATAAGGTTTATTCTACAGAACTGGCTGGTACTACCATAACTGTGGAAATCGGCAAATTTGGGGAGCAAGCAAATGGTGCTTGTACTGTAAGATGTGGTGATACAGTAGTATTTGTATCCGCTACAGGTTCAAAAGAACCTAGAGAAGGAATTGACTTTTTTCCTCTCACTGTAGATTTTGAAGAAAAACTCTATGCTGTAGGCAGAATTCCTGGTGGATTTATTAAACGTGAAGGACGTCCAACGGAAAAGGCTATATTAATCTCTAGACTTATAGATAGACCTATAAGACCTTTATTTCCTGAAGGATTTCGAAATGATGTACAGATTGTTGCTATGCCTCTATCGGTAGATCCAGATTATCCACCAGAAGTATTTGCAATGCTAGGTTCTTCCATAGCTTTGTCCATTTCAGACTTGCCATTTATGGGACCAACTGGTTCAGTATCGGTAGGTTTAGTAGATGGCGAATTTGTAATTAATCCTGTTTCAAGCCAAAGGGAAAAAAGCTTGATGGATTTAATAGTATCTGGAACAAAAGACGCCATAATGATGGTGGAAGCTGGAGCCCATGAGATTCCAGAAGAGCAGATGCTAGAGGCCATTATGTTTGCTCATGAACATATTAAACAGTTGGTGGAATTCCAAGAAAAAATTGTTGAAGAAATAGGTAAAGAAAAAATAAAAGTTATAGTGGAAGAGATAGATAGCGATTTAGAATCCAAAGTAAGGGAGTTCGCTACTGATAAAATAAAAGAAGCTGTTAAAGCTATTGAAAAACAAACCAGGGACGAAAACTTAACAAAGGTTGAAGAGGAAGTTCTAGAGCATTTTTCTGAGGAATTTCCAGAACAAGAAAAAGAT
>JAAYKZ010000184.1 GCA_012522165.1 Clostridiales bacterium | reverse complement strand
GAAGAAGAATGGGATGCATACGTAAAGTCTGTTTATGCTGCTGGTCTGCAACAAAATCTAGATATCAGACAGGCTGCATTCGAGAAATATCTCGAGACTCTTGACTAATTAAAGGTCATCTAAAAAGTCTAATTGACGTTACAGCATGATTAACATTTAGGAATGAAATGCTGTATACCCTATACAGCATTTCATTCCTAAAACATTGTTAAATAAATATATTTACTCACTTGACGAGTAAATATATTTTATTTATTGATAACTATTATTTTGTATTCCTAGTTTAAGGAGTGAAAAAATGAGTAGTATTGAGAGAAGTTTAAATGTTAAGGCTAAGCCAGCACGTAAAAGAAGCTTTTTAAGCGCTTTAGTGAGTGACTATCAATTATGGTTAATGATTTTACCAGCTATCATAGTAATTTTTATTTTTAATTATATACCAATGTATGGAGTACAATTAGCCTTTAGGGATTTTGATTTCACTAAAGGAATTACAGGTGGTAAATGGGCTGGTTTAAAATACTTTAAACAGTTCTTTAATAGCCCAATGTTTTGGCCAACAATTGTAAATACTTTTAGAATTGCAGCAACTAACATTTTTTTTGGCTTTCCAGCTCCCATTTTACTTGCTTTGATTCTTCACCAGTTACGAAATCAAAGAATCAAAGAGGGGCTCCAAACAGTGGTTTATATGCCACACTTTATTTCAACCGTTGTTATGGTAGCTATGATCAATATCATGCTTTCTCCGAGAACAGGTTTGGTTAGCAATTTGCTCAAATCAATTGGACTTGTACAACCAGATACAAATCTATTAGGTAGTACAAAAACTTTTGTACCAGTATATGTGCTTACTGAAATATGGCAACATTGTGGCTGGAACAGTATCATATACTTTGCAGCACTATCCACTGTTGACCAAGAGCTTTATGACGCATGTAAGATAGATGGTGCGAACAGACTCCAAACCGTACGCCATATAGAGATACCAGCTTTGGTTCCTACAATAGTTATCTTGCTTATACTAAATATGGGTAACGTATTAAACGTAGGATTTGAAAAGGTCTTTTTAATGCAAAACAGCTTAAATTTACCTGTTTCTGAAGTAATATCCACCTACGTTTATAAAATTGGTTTGATATCTAACCAGTTTAGCTTTGGTTCAGCAGTTGGTTTATTCAATACATCAGTTAACTTTGTATTCTTAATATTAACTAATGTAATAGCAAAGAGATTGGCAGATATTAGTCTATGGTGATAAGGGAGGGGAATATTAATGCCCAAAAAAAATAAGGAGGCGGTTAAGTATAGCTTAGCTGATAACATTTTTGAGTTTTTTATTATCATCTTTTGTATTTTTGTTTTTATCATTGTTGCGTATCCACTATATTTTATAGTTATAGCATCCTTTAGTGATTCTACCTATGTAAACCAGGGACTGGTAATTTTAACACCTAAAGGATTTAGCACATATGGTTACAGCAAAATATTCGAAGATACAAGAATTTGGACCGGTTATAAGAACACCTTGATATATACACTAGGTGGAACTGCTATCAATCTTCTATTTACTCTACCTGGTGCATATGCCCTTGCATATAAAAGGTTTAAAGCACGGAAATATATTATGAGGGCCTTTGTTTTTACCATGTTTTTTAACGGTGGATTAATTCCAACCTATATGCTTATTAGAAATTTACGCATGGTTGATACCATGTGGGTTATGATGATACCATTTTGTGTAAACGTATATAACCTTATTATTACTCGGACATTCTTTGAACATACAATCCCAGATGAATTGTATGAAGCGGCAATAATTGATGGTTGTAGACACTTTAAGTTCTTTACTACTGTCGTATTGCCATTATCCAAAGCTATTATTTCAGTTATTTTCTTATACTATATGGTAGGTCACTGGAACAACTTCTTCACTGCACTGATATATTTGAATAAAGATAATTTGCAACCCCTTCAAATAGTTCTAAGAAATATACTCCTTTCCAACCAGGTATTTATGGAAGGAGCAGGTATGGGCGGTGAAGCAGGTGGTTATGCTCAGCGCTATGCAGACCAGATAAAATATGGTGTTATTATAGTTTCCACCCTGCCTATCCTATGCTTGTATCCATTTATCCAGAAATACTTCGAAGAAGGTATTATGATAGGAGCTATAAAGGGATAATTTCCTATCCTTAAAGGTTATTATGCAGCCCGGTATATGAGAAGAGTTAAGAAGAAACCATCATTTGGAAGGCCATGCTACACTAAAAAATTGGAGGTAGTGGCTATGAAGTCAGTCGTTCCTATGAAGTTAAATGATTCAATGTATAAGAGTGTAAAATTAAAATCTAGTTTATGGGAAAAACAACGTCAGGAAACCATTGAACTATATCTTAATATATCTAATGATGATCTTCTCCATATTTTCCGAAAAAAAGCAGGTATCCCCACATCGGCTAAAGGCCTTGCTGGTTGGTACGGTAGCGGTGCTTCCACGTTTGGTCAAAAACTTGCTGCTTTTACCAAGCTTTATTGTGTAACGGGGGACGAACGACTTAAAGAAAAGGCTATTTCACTGGCTGATGGTTGGGCAGAATGTGTGGATAAAAATCCTGATGAGCTTTTAAAGAATGGTACTTATATTTATGATAAGCTCATTGGTGGACTTATAGATATGTATCAATACCTGGGTTATACAAAAGCTGAGAAGTATATATCAATGTTAACAGATTGGGCAATAGCTAACTTTAAACGTGATATAAAGCGAGATGGCCTCCAAGATGCTGAGCTTTCTGGGGCCGATATGATTGAATGGTATACTTTACCTGAAAATTTATATAAAGCTTATCAGCTTTTTGGAGATGAGAAATATAGAGAATTTGCCAAAGAGTGGGATTATGACTATCTTTGGAACAAATTGAATAATAGGGATTTTAATATAGGTCCCCGTCATGCATATAGTCAGGTAAATTCTCTTTCAAGTGCCGCAAAAGCCTATGAAGTAACTGGCGATGAGAGATATCTTTCTGCAATGGAAATTGCGTACGAGGAAATCACCACTAACCATATTTATGCAACTGGTGGTTATGGGCCTGCTGAATGCCTCTTTGGAGATCACCCTGGATATTTAGGAGATGCTCTAAAATCTCCATGGGATCAAACTTTAAAAGGTAATCCATCATACATTAACTTTGCAGGAGGCAGGGTGGCCCGAAGTGATGCATGGGGAAGTTGTGAGATTTCCTGTTGCGCATGGGCTGTTTTCAAAGCATGTAACTATTTGCTTAAGTTTACAGGCAAAGCCCATTATGGTGACTGGGTTGAAAAGATGCTGGTTAATGGAACAGGTGGTCAGCTGCCTATTACACCTGATGGTAAGGTCATGTATTACGCCAATTATTTCTTGGACGGCGGTATAAAAACTACTGAAGATAGAAGGCTTCAGGCAAAGGGTGAGAATTTTGCATGGCAATGTTGTACTGGAACCTTCCCTCAGGATGTTGCTGAATATGCAAATTTAATATATTATTATAATGATAGTGGTATTTTTATCAGCCAGTATATGCCTTCAGTCTTTGAACATAACCATAATGGTATAAAAATTGCTTTGGAATGTACTACTAAATTTCCAGATGAGGGAAAGATGACATTTACTATAAAAACAGAAAAACCTGTTTCTCTAGCATTACATTTTCGTGTTCCTTCTTGGGCGACTGGCGAGAATAGCATAGCTATTAATGGAATCCCTGAAGAAACAGATATTATACCGAACAATTGGGCTGTTGTTCATGGTACATGGAATGATGGAGATACCATTGAACTGGAATTTCCATATTCCCTATATTTCCGACCAGTTGATAAATATAATCCAGATATAGTAGCCCTTAATTATGGTCCCTTGGTACTGGTTTCAACTGAAATGACTGTTCTTGTTGGGGATGTAAATCATCCAGAAGAATGGATTCATCCAGTGCCTGGCGAGGAGCTAACTTTCGAAACCGCTCCTGGCCATACGGGAAGGTATGATTTTGTTACTAGAAAATTTGTGCCTTATTATAAAGTGGGACCAATGGAATGGTATTACATGTACAACCGTATTTTTGACAGTTATGATAAGATAAGAATATAAAACCAATAAAATGGCAAGACATTTAAGTCTTGCCATAAACGTAAAAAAAGAAGAGAAAATAATCTATGAAAGGAGCTTATATTATGGGTATATTTAGTCAAGAGTTAGACAAGCTTATCTGGATTAATCATGGAGAAAAATT
>JAAYKZ010000183.1 GCA_012522165.1 Clostridiales bacterium | reverse complement strand
GGTTAACTGACTCAGTCAACTGGGCGCCTTCCATTGCATAAGCTTGCACGGTGCTAAACGGTGCGGCTATAAGTATGGTAAGTGCCAGAAACATGGCAAAAGCCTTACTATACCATCTTTGTTGATACTTGATCATCACGATTACCTCCTAAATAGCTTTTATTTTAGAATAAGGGGATTTTCATTTATAGTACTTTTTTCCCTTAAGATGAACAAGATCAAATAATATATCCAACTTAACTCCACCAAATACCTTATCTTCTCCCGAGAAGGTTTGGATGACTGCGCTTTCCCCTAAATTATTTAATTTCACATGGAATCCATTTTCCATTTCCTCACTAAAATTTTCATCAGAATGATCCCAGATTAATACTTCTGAGAATACTTCAAATTCACCATCTCCATAGTAGCCTATTTGTTCTCCTTCAAGGCCTAGGGTGGAGACCCATATATCACAAGTTTGTGTCTTACATGGATCCCAATTTCTAATCTCAGCTGAAATAGTATATTTGTCAGCAGTATATTTCATTTTAGAGAAATATTCACCAGACAAGGTGCTTTTCATCATAATATCTCCTTTAAGAAATACATTATTTGATCCCCACATGTTTTCGGGATTTATAGCCATTGGTAACATTTCCCCTTCACCCTCAGATATAATCATATCGTGGCCCCCATCCCACTCCTCTATAAACACAATCTTAATTTTAAGCTTAAATATAAGTGCATTAAATATTTCGTTTATATCAACCTCTCCACCTACAAGTGCAGTAAATCGCAAGGATTCGAAAGCAGCACCTATTGCCCTGTAATCATGTTTGTTAACTAATCTATCCATATAATAATTCTTAGTTTTTTCTGCCCAAGGAATGAAAAATTGAAGTTCTTGGAACTCTCCACCTAGCAATAAATACTGCTTATGGGCTGTAGCTGTAGCAAAAAATACAGGCAAGAGTTTTTCAGGTTGGCCTTGATAAGTACTGAAAAGCTTATCAGCCTTAACCATGGTACGCATTGCAACTCTTTGGGCAAGTTCGAAATCCACATCGTCACCAAGAAGATTAGTACGAAACAATGCTGATATAAGGCTATTGAGTATCTCTTCCTCTTCCTCGTTAACAAGCTTGGCATAAGCACTTGCTTGTGCAAATTTATCTTTGTCAAGACATTCAAAGCCGATATTTGGAGGTTCTGGGACGGTTATGGGTTTCTTAAGCAGATCTTTTGCTGCCTTAATGGCATCTTCATGCTGCTGAGAAACCATTTCTTTTAACCGCTCTATTTGAGCTCTTTCTTTCTATTTCTCAGGCAGATTATACCATGCACTGAAATGTGGGATCTTTGCCTGTAATTGCCCTTCTCTTGATGAGGCTGGATGAAAAACTACTCCACTACCGTCATGAGCTGATGAAAGAAGAAAAGCTTCTGTACTTTCATTTTCCTTTTTTATAGTAACTGTTGGGGCAATAAGAAATTCAAGTCCATCTGGCTCCATCAAAAATCCGGAAAGCTCTAGGTCAGGTAGAGAATCCAACTGGATTTTAGAAAGAGGCGTAAAAGTAATCTGGGTATTTCTAGTCAAAGCATATTTAGGAAAGGAAAATGTCCATTCCCAACCCTTGGAATCTATTAGCTGGATAATTTGATCATCTTGATTAGGCTGGTATTCAAACTCTACTTTATTTTCATCTTGGGGGACAAAACTAGCATTAGCTATTGTCCGATTAAGAGAGCTTACAGGCCTAACTTCTCCTTTAATAATTCCTACTTCAATATTTTCTAAATCATCATAGCCTATATTTTCCACTATTGCCCCTTTATTTTCTCCCTGTTCTTCCCTTTCTGGTCCCGTTGACATTTTCGTACAACCTGATATTAATATTAAAACTGAAATCAGTATAGCCATAATCTTCTTCACAACAAACACCCCCTCGTAAAATTTTTGGAACCTCTAGCATTAAGAAAGGGAATTGTCCTCATATCGTCTCTCCCTTCTATATTTAAGAAATTCTGTTACTAGTTGGTCCCCTTAATTTCTTTTATTTTATCTACTGTTCGCACGCTCATGGCAATGGCCTGCTCCC
>JAAYKZ010000182.1 GCA_012522165.1 Clostridiales bacterium | reverse complement strand
TGCCCTTCCTCCTCTGCTAATATATTAGATATCAACCAAAAATATTTTCCATTATCAAGATTATTAACAATATTTTCTGCTTGTATTCTATCAGATGGAGGTTCAAAGCACAAGAAAAAAGTTAGTTTTACTCCCTATACCAATAAAAAGTATGGCTACATTTAAAGCAAGTTTGCAAAATTAAAAAGTGCAGGTTCTCTCCCCGCACCTTAAAGTATATTATAGATGATTTGCATGCTATTCATAAAACTCTTTAGTTGCAGCAGCATTTGTTTTGAACTCATCTTGTTGACTTTTTATATGTGCTGACAAAAAGTCCGCTTTTCCAATTTTTTCGAGGTATTCCTGCCTGGTACTCACTATTTTTTCTAACAACCCCTGTCTAACCTGGTCATCGTAATCATACCTAATACCTTTATAATGCATATTTTGTACTTCCTTAAAAATCTTGTTGTCATTAAACTGCTCAACTATTTCCTCAAAAAATGCGTAATCCTTATTTGATAAATTATTTATGTAAGTAATAATTTTTTCCCTATATCCAACTTCGATGGAATTTATATAAGATACTATCCCTCTAATTCTATCAATCTGGCTATAATCGGCTGTAACTATTGCCTGATGTATCATTGCTCTAACAGTTCGTTTTAATTGCTTACTTGCTTTTATTTTACTATCATTCACAGTAATTCCAGTAATTTTTTTGTGTGAACCTGGAGATAGCAGTCTTGTCTTATTTTTATTGACTTTAAATCCTTCATCCTCAATTATGTTAATTATAATATTAGCCGCTTTAGTAAGTGTCTGTTTATTATCACTTGAAAAGGTTAAATCATCAGCATATCTTGTATAAAGAATATCCCTTTTTCCACATAATCCTGATAACCGATTATCTAACCTGTAACAAATTAAATTGGAAATATAAGGTGAGCAAACTCCCCCTTGAGGTAAATACCCATTATAAGTACATAGATTAGTTAAGACATTTGAAACCAAATTGTTATAGCCCAAGTTCTTAAAAAGATAAAACACTCTTTCTCTTTTTATTGAATGGAAAAAATCTTTAATATCCATTTCAAGTATATATAGGCTGTATCTATGATGCATTGCATTTTTCTTTATGCCATTATTTTTCCCTTTTTTATATGCCATTGCTTGCTCTGATACACTAACTTTCTCCAATATTTCTTTCAAAATCCATCGTTGTATTAATTTTAAAGAATATGTGGGACTAAGTATCTCTCTACTTGTACCATCTCTCTTTTCAATATAAAATCTTTTGTAGTAGTTTTCTGTTTTTTTGGTTAATAAAAAGATAAGTCTTTTACTGATTGCAAGAGCATCAGATAACGAATCTAAATCTGAAATAGTTGGTAGATTCAAAGCATTTAATATAAAACTATCTGTATAATCTTTTTGAATCATTGACAACACCGTCCTCCTTACCTTTAATCCTTTTGATGAAGTAAGTGGCTAACTTCATATATATGAAGTTAGACGCTTACTTCATTAAATATAGTCCTGACATAGCACCTTGGAAAGCGAACCACTTCCCACTACTTTCATATAAATAGATATTGTGCACGTTTATACTAAAGTAGTAGCATCTAAGGATAACGGTGTTGTCAATAATATGCACTTTTGATTATACCTAATCTTATAGAGTCATACAACAACGTTCTATTATTGATGTCAATGCTATATAACACATTATAAATGTTATTATATCCTTTTTGTGTTAATGAATAAAACGTTTTCTCCTTTACAGTTGTTTTATAAATATATCTATCCTTATATAATAGTTTTAAAGACGACCTAAATAACCATTCAAAATCACTATCATCATATCCCTTAATTTTAAATAAATATTTTAGATAGTTTGTTAGTTCTATATATTCTAATGATTTGAAAAAATACAACATCAACGGCAATATGTAATACAGTCCTAATATAGTATTTAACGGTTTATTCTGTTCTGTCTCTATTTTTATTACTCCTCTAAATCTTCTTAATTTGATTTCTCTGCTTAGTTCATTGCTTAAATCTTCTAATTTATTTTTATTATAAAAAAATACATTTCTATTATTAATTCTTTCTATTACTTTTATCGGTCCCAACATAATAAAACTTTTATCTTTTTTCCTTTTTTCTTCAATAACAGCAATAACTTTACCAACTGTAGCAT
>JAAYKZ010000181.1 GCA_012522165.1 Clostridiales bacterium | reverse complement strand
GGTAAAGGGGCTACACCTGATTTTATACTTCAATACCTACTAAAAGAACACGGCATAGACCCAGAAAAGGATGTTGAGCTAGACTTCTCCATGCAACACGCAGATCTTGCTGCAGCAGTTGCAGCAGGGGATGCCAAAATAGCACTGCTGCCCCAACCTCATGTAACTTCGGCAATAATGAAAAATGAGAATGTTAGGATAGCATTGGATATAACTGAGGAATGGGAGAAGCTTGTAGGAGAGACCAATCCTTTGCCCATGGGTTGTATTGTAGTACAAAAGGAATTTGCTCAAAAATATCCTAAGGTATTAGATGATTTTCTAAGTCAATATGAGGGCTCAGTAAAATGGGTAAATGAAAACCAGGAAGAGGCTGGTCAGCTCATTGAAAAACACGGTATTCTGCCCAATGCCAAGCTGGCAGAAAAGGCAATTCCTAAGTGTAATATCGTGTTTATAGGTGGGGAAGATGCTAAAAGTCCTATGAACGAATTTTTAAAGGTTTTATTTGAGCTAAATCCAGCATCGGTAGGAGGAGAGCTACCAGGTGAAGATTTTTACTATATTAAAAAATAAAAAAATTATGAGGGTAATGGTTATTATATTCTGGATTGCTGTATGGGAGATAGCCTCTTTGCTTATAGGCAGAGAGGTTTATCTCCCTTCTCCTTTAAATACCATAAAGGCTTTCTTGAGCCTATCTATAACATCAAAGTTTTGGCTTAGTATAGCCCTGACCTTTATTAGGGTAGTTACAGGCTTTGTCATTTCATGTATTTTAGGAATAATCTTAGGAATTATATGTGGATTAAATAGGTTTTTATATGAGCTTTTAAATCCTTTGGTAATAGCCATAAAGTCCACTCCCGTTATGTCCATAATTATTATAGCCCTAATATGGTTTCAATCAGGGAGAGTACCCATATTTGTATGCTTTTTAATGTGTTTCCCTATTATATGGACCAATGCTGTTGAAGGGATTAGACAGGTTAGTAAAGATTTATTACAGATGGCCAAGGTATACAGGGTTAATAGGAGCTTGATTATAAGGAGAATTTATATTCCCTCCATAAGCCCTTATCTTGTAGCCGGGATTACTACTGCTCTAGGCCTGGGCTGGAAGGTGACAGTTGCTGCTGAGGTGCTTAGCAATCCCAAGTTTTCCATTGGCGGAAACCTTTATGGTGCAAAGGTGTATTTAGAGTCATCGGAATTATTCGCCTGGACCAGTGTAGTTATTATACTAAGCTTTGCCTTTGAATACTTATTTAAATATATTATAGCTAGAATAGAAAAATATTGAGGATGTAGGGATATGGCAATTGAAATAAAAAACTTATATAAGTCATATGGCCGTCTAGTAATCTGTCAGGACTTTAATATTATCTTAGAGGAAAATAAGATAACAGGGATCCTTGGACCATCGGGCTGCGGAAAGACAACCCTATTAAATATTATAGCCGGATTGGAAGAATACCAAAGGGGAACTATCAAAGGTTTGGGTGGCAAGACTTTTAGCTATATTTTTCAAGAGGATCGCCTATTACCTTGGTCTACAGTCAAAGAAAATATAAGATTTGTTTTAGATTCAATATATGATGACCAGAAGGCAGAAAAGATAGCCAATCAGTATATAGATATGGTGGGGTTAAAGGAATATGCCCATTATTATCCCAAACAGCTTAGCGGGGGAATGAAACAGCGGGTGGCTATAGCCAGGGCTTTTGCTTATCCGGCTGATATTCTACTCATGGATGAGCCTTTTAAGGGTTTGGACCTGGAGCTGAAAACAGGGCTTATACAATCCTTTCTTAAGTTATGGAAGCAGGACAAAAGGACTGTTATCTTTGTTACCCATGATATGGATGAAGCCCTAAGCTTTGCCCATTATATATACATCTTAGAGGGAAAACCTCTTAGAATAAAGGAAAAG
>JAAYKZ010000180.1 GCA_012522165.1 Clostridiales bacterium | reverse complement strand
CAACTATATGACTCCACAGCAAGTATATGAAGCTGCACTTGCGGTGGCATAAATAGTTAAACTTTTAATGTCCATCCTATTGACATAGGTCCACGTATGTGTTCAGCTTGCTTCTTCTCTTGTAATATATATTTTCTTACTCGATTTTTTGTGCATAAGAGTTGATTCTTATGAACGGGCTTTAATAAATAGTTGTACACACCAACATAAATTGCATCCCTGGCATATTCAAAATCATCATAACCGGTAATAATTATTATTTTACATTGAGGTAAAAAAAGCTTCACCCTCCTAGAAAGTTCTAAGCCATCCATAATAGGCATTCTAATATCTGTAATAATGATATCAGGCTGATGTAGCTTTGCCATTTTTAGTCCCTGAATCCCATTGGATGCAGTACCTACAATCTGGATATTAAGTTGACGCCAATCGATAAAATCTACCAGCCCCTCTCGCTCCCATATCTCATCTTCTACAATCAATAGCTTATACACCTTTAAGCCTCCTATTCTTAATTTTCTTGTATTTGCCGGGACTGATTCCAAATTTACTCTTAAACAGTGTGCAAAAATATGATGTATTTGGTATTCCAACCTTTTCTGCTAAACAAGATACTTTCATGTTTTTGGACAGGAGCATCTCTTTTGCCTTATTTATTCTATAGTCATTCAAATATTGGTTGAAATTTTTTCCTGTGTATTCTTTAAAAATACTACCGATATAATAGGGAGAAAGATGAATCTCTTTAGATATGCTCTTTAAGTCTAATTCCTCATAATATCTTTCTTCTACGATTTTAAGTATTTGTTCAATAATTTTGTCTTTAGAATAGCCTGTCTTAGTATTTGAAACAATTCTGTTTAAAAAATCTATAATATATTTTTTTGTCTGAGAAAGGGAGTTCAACACAGATAAGTCTGTATATGCATTTTTATATGTATTGTACAAAGATGGCATGTTTAACTCATTTACAATATCCATAAGAAAACAATTAAGAAGTATTTTGCTTCTAGACATGTCTTTTCTAAGTAAGATTATAAACTCATCAACTAACTCTGAACACTCTTGCATATTAGCTTTTTGAATGCTATGAGCAATCTTCTTTGAAAGAAGATTGCTTTTTTCAAATAATTGACTTGGTATACTTGACCTATCACAATTTTTATTTATTATATCATCGTAAAACAACAGCTCTCCAAAATTCGCTAAAAACCCAAATCCTATAGCCTCACGAGCCTGTAAATAAGATTTAGGAGCCAGTTTCAAATTATCCACAACTTGACCAATACCAGCAATGGATTTAATGCCCAGCTTCTTATCTAGCTTATCAACTATCTGACTCAAAGCTCTTTCCAACTGCTCTGTGGAAGAAGGTGCCTCCAGGCATATCACCAATTCTTTTCGGAGTTCATTATTAAATACCCCAATTCCTCTGTCTCCCAGCATGTGGTCAATTATTTTTAAGGTTTCCTGCCTTAAGTTCTCCCAGGAACTATCCTCAAAAGAGGATTTATCAAAATCAGTATATAAGGATAGTACTACAACTACTTTTCTGCCTGAAACTTTTATCTTATCCGTAGGCAAATAGCCTAAAATAGACTTTAACTCTATTTTTCCTTCTAAAAAATCAATAAAAATCCTGTCTTGACCTGTATAAATGTAATTCTTCCATTGATCTTCCAATAATATTTTTTCCTTCTTGTTCTTTTTCTTATGGTCAAGTGTCTCCACTGCTTTTTTTATAATATCTTCAAATTCCTTTTTCTGAATTGGTTTTAAAAGATATGCAAAAGCATTAAAATCAAAAGATTGCTTTGCATATTCAAATTCATCATATCCACTGATAACAAGTATAACAGCATCAGGAAGAAATGCCCTTATATTACGGGACATCTCAATTCCATCTATTTTGGGCATTAT
>JAAYKZ010000179.1 GCA_012522165.1 Clostridiales bacterium | reverse complement strand
TGTTAATGGTGTAGATAAAACTATAATACCAAACAGTCATCTGAATATATGGGAACTGTAACTTTAAGTAAAAATATCCCAGGATGTTATCTATTCTTCTTTTCCCTACAGTAAATTGACGCTATCACCCCCTCTTCTTTTCTTGACAATTTAATGCCTAGGTTAGTAGCCAATAAGAAAAATGTAGATGTTATAGACGGTGTTTTAGAATTTGAAAATCAGCGGTTTATAGCTTCTACAGTTCCTATTAGTCGAATAGGCTGCAGTCTTGTGGGCATTTCTCCATTAACAACTTTTATGGCGGATAATGGTGACTATAGAACCATGATTTTAGTTGTAATTGCTATATCTTTAATCTTATTTGGCACAATTATACATTTGGTTGCCAATCGTCTTACAAAAAGATTGAAAATATTGGTCAAGGCCCTTAAGTCTATGAGAAATGATAATATAAATGTAAAAATTCCAGTAGTTAGTCATGATGAAATTGGAGAGTTAGCAGTAAGTTTTAATCTAATGACTGACAGAATTTATGAGTTGATAGAGAGGGTATATAAGGCCCAAATCATGGAAAAAGAATATGAACTCAAAGCACTGGAAGCCCATATAAATCCTCATTTTTTATATAATTCCTTATCTACTATATCATGGATGGCCAGAAAGATTAATGCTGAAAATATTGATAATATGGCATTTCTTCTTTCTAAATTCTATCGGCTTGTTCTTAGCAAAGGCAATTCTGTTATTACAGTTCAGGGTGAAATAAATCATTTGAAAGCGTATGTGGAAATTGAAAGAACAAGATTTGGAGATTCGTTCCAGGTAATATATGATGTTGATCCAGAAAGCCTTGACTGTAAGATGATAAAAATCATTCTTCAGCCAATAGTGGAAAATTCCATCAAACACGGATTAGCAGCAAAAGATTACAGGGGTACTATCATTGTAAGAGTGAAGCAGGATAGGGAGTATCTATATCTTACTGTAATTGATGATGGTATAGGTATGGATAGCCAAGTATTAGAAAGCCTTAATAGGGGAGAGGATTTATTCAATAGTGAAAGTGGCTATGGTATTCGAAATATACGAGAGCGCATAAAGGCAGTATATGGGGAAAAAGGCCAGATTAATATATTTAGCAGACCTGGGGTAGGTTGCACAGTTAATATTACAATTCCTAAGACTGCAAAGTTTCTTAATTTATAATAGAAAAGTAGATTTTTAAAATTGATGTATTGAGAGAACACATCTTATAATTAAGAAAAGAACTCTATAAAAGGTGTGATGCAATGAATCAAAGAACAATGATTACAACAAACATCACAGTCAAAAAGAAAAGCCCCCTTTTGAAAGTTTTTTGGGAACAACGTTATTTGATGCTTTTGGTGTTACCTGTTGTACTCTGGATGCTGATATTTAATTACCTGCCTATGTTAGGTCTCGTTATTGCTTTTAAGGAATACAACCCTTTTCTAGGACCTTTAGAGGGTTTTTTGAAAAGTCCATGGGTGGGAATGGCAAACTTTGTGGAAGCATTTTCTGATAAATACTTTCTTTTTTCTCTAAGGAATACCATTTATTATAGTGTGCTGAACCTTGTTGTAGGATTCCCAATCCCCATTATTTTTGCTGTTTTATTAAACGAAATAGTGAAGATTCGATTCAAAAGATTTGTTCAAACAGTAAGCTATTTGCCTCATTTTATTTCATGGGTATTTGTTATAGGTTTTATACATGTACTTCTAGCTGTAGATAATGGATTGTTAAATGGATTATTGATGGATTTTGGTATAACAAAGGAGGCAATACCATTTCTGGCTAGACCCAAATATGTGCCGGCTATAGTTATCATATCACAGGTTTGGAAATCATTTGGCTGGAACTCTATTATATATATAGCGGCAATTACAAATATAGATCCTACATTATACGAGGCAGCTACTGTAGATGGTGCGAAAAGGTTTGCCCGAATATGGTATATTACTTTACCATCTATAAAGCCAACTATCGTTATTTTATTAATATTCAATATAGCGGGCATGATTAGCCCTAATTTCGGTTTGTTTGAGCAAATGTATTTATTATCAAATGCAATGATTCAGGATGCAACGGAGATTGTCGATACTTATACCTATAAAATGGGTATCGTTCTTTCCAGATATTCCTATGCTACTGCAGTAGGTTTGTTTAGGTCAGTGGCGTCAATAATTCTGTTAACAGGAGCAAATTTTGCGTCAAAGAGATTGACCGGAGAAAGTTTGTTCTGAGGAGGTAAATGATGCAAAGAATTCGAAAATCTGCTGGAGATCATGCTTTTGATATATTCAATATGATAATAATGGGTATTGTCATATTAATAACTCTATATCCTTTTTATTACGTAATTGTATCCTCATTAAATGATCCAATTGATCTGCTTAAAGGTCCCGTATATTTATATCCAAGAAAATTTTCCCTTGCTAATTATATTTATGTGCTACAGGATGAGAGCATATTAAAAGCCGCATTTATTACCGTATCCAGAACCATTATTGGTAGCATTAGCGCGGTATTGTTTACAGCAGCATTTGCATATGGTATTTCAAAACCCAGGTTGTTAGGACGAAAGTTTTTTACTGGAATGGCATTGGTAACTATGTATTTCAGTGGTGGACTGATTCCCAGCTATCTGCTCATTGCACATGGGCTTAAGTTGCAAGGAAATTTTCTAGTTTTTATAATTCCTAATCTATTCAATGCTTTTAATGCATTTATTATGTTATCCTTTTTTAGAAGTATTTCACCTGAAATAGAAGAATCAGGCAGAATTGATGGAGCAAATGATGTTGTGATCTTTGTAAAATTGATTCTTCCTATATCCTTGCCTATACTGGCTACCATTACATTATTTAATGGGGTGTTTCATTGGAATTCATGGTTTGATGCCCTATTGTATGGAGGAAGGAAGCTGGAAACTCTACAGCAATATCTGGTGAAATCAATCCAATCTACCCAGATTAGCGGAACCGCATCGGAGTTCGTATCAACAATAGGGGTAAGCACCACGTCTGTAAGGTATACTACCATGGTAATTACTGCATTTCCCATTGTTGTAGCCTATCCGTTTTTACAAAGATATTTTGTTAAAGGCATAATGATAGGCTCTCTGAAAGGCTAAGTTTGTGGCTTTATTCCGGAGCAATCCGGATATAGCATAAAAATGTATTAAAAAAGGAGGAATGGAGCATGATTAAAAGGTATTACAGGCTGTTTGCCGTGATACTGGCGCTATTAATACTTACATCTATGGCCCTAATAGGCTGCAGTAAAGGCGACGCCAACAATGCTGTAAAAGATAAGAATCAACAAGCTGAGCCAGTGGACAAAAAGGATAATGACTCTTCATCAGATGAGAATGCTGGCGGGGATGAATCAGACTCAGAGTTGGCTTCCTGGCAAAAGGATACCTCCCCATTTGAATTTGACATTTACTTTTTTGCAGCTTGGGGAACTCAATATCCGTGGCGTGGAGCACTTGTAGAAAAGTATATAACTGAAGACACAGGTGTAACTCCCAACATTATTATTCCAACTGGAAATGAAAAGGAATATCTCAATGTTATGATTGCGTCTGATGATCTACCTGATGCAATGGTGCTTGAATGGTATGCACCTGAAACCACAAGACTTATTGAATCCGGAAAAATCTACTCTATTAATGAACTAGCCGAGGAACATGCACCAGATTTAATGGATATGATTTCAGATGAAGTAATCAATTATCATAGTCATACAGACGGAAAACTGTATTACCTACCATCCTTTTTCTCTACTGCTGAAGAGTATGAGGAATCTATTGAGAAGCATGGAGCTAGATCATTATTTATTCAAAAAGGAATTTTCGAGGCTCTGGGGAAACCATCTGTAGATACTACAGAAAAACTGGTACAACTACTTAAGGATATAAAGGCACAATTCCCTGATGTAAAACCATTTGCAATAGAACCTCCTATAGATGTTAACCAATGGGGTTTATCCGGCAACTTGACTTTTCAATATTACTTTAACGGCATTTTTGCTCCAGAAACCTATGGAAGAGACCAGTATCTTGAGGACGGCCAAATTAAGTTGATTTTTGAAAATCCAAATTATATTGAAGCTGTAAGATACTTAAATAGACTATATAAAGAAGATCTAATTATTGCTGATACGTTAATGATGAAACACGAAGTATATGGTGAAACAGTTGATTCAGCCCAATGGGGGGTTGCAGCTAGATTTCCTATTGATATCTGGAAAAATCATAATCCCAAGATTATGCAGCTGACT
>JAAYKZ010000178.1 GCA_012522165.1 Clostridiales bacterium | reverse complement strand
CTTTTTCTTTCTAAGCATAACACATGCTAATCATAAAAATAACTTTAATTATAAAAAGATCATTTGTTTAGCTAAATATTTTTATTTGTGTAATTTGTGATGCTCATTTACTATTTTACACCTTATAGTAACTTAATAAATTCTTAATTAAAAGAATCACCTGGACAAATGGTAACATTTGCCCAGGTGATTCCTCTCAGCTATTTAGATCTTTTTGGTTATTTAGATTTTCTTTATTCTACAGTTATTGTACCTTGGAGTAGATCTTTGTTGGCACTGCTGGTACCAATATAGACCTGGTAGTCCATCTTCTCTAGTTCCCAGCTATCAGTTTCGGGGTTGAACCAGCGTAATTTATCTATGGGACATGAGATGGTCACACGTTTGCTCTCACCTTTTTTCAGTTCTACCCTTGCAAATCCACGTAAGAGTTTTACAGGCCGATCTACTTTAGAGTTCTTGAATCCTACATACATTTGTACTACTTCAGCACCTTCCATATCTCCAGTATTTGTTACGGTACAGATAGCTATTACTTCTTCATCTGTTTTACTAAATCTGGCATCCTTTACTTCGAAAGTAGTATAGGATAGGCCAAATCCATATGGTAGAAGTGGTTCAATACCTTCTTTTTCTAATTTTGCGTATCCATGATAATAATCATAGAACTGCTGGGTAGTATCCCATTCAACCTGTGGCAGATGGCTTTCCTCATATGGTACTACAAAGGGTAGCTTACCGCTTGGATTTACATCTCCAAATATAATTCTAGCAATTGCAGTTCCGCCTTCCATACCAGGATAATAAGCCATCAGGATTGCGCTTACATAGTCCTTCCACTCTGTAATCATTATCATATTTCCACCAATTAATACTGCTACAGAATTTTTGTTTACTGGACCAACAGCTTTTATTAATTCAATTTCTTCTTTATGAAGACCCAGATCTTGACGATCTCCTCCTATTCCTCCGGTATATGCGTCAGTTTGATCTTCAGATACATATTCGCCTTCATCATCGTGATTATAACCAACTACAAATACTACAGCATCAGCTTCCTGGGCTAGTTTCTTAGAATGATCTAAGTCCTCACCGTTATAATGGATCACTTCTGCATTTGATGCAGCATTAGTAATACCTTGTAATGGAGTAATTACGTACTCAGGGAAAACACGACTAGAACCATAGTCGCCGATAACTTCTTGATCAGCTAGTTTTCCTAGCACTAAAATTTTCTTTAATTTACCTCTATTAAAGGGCAACACATTGTCATTATTCTGTAACAAGGTTATACCCTTCTCTGCTGCTTCTAATGCTAGGTCAATGTGCTCCTGACATCCAACAACTGATTGGTCATATGACTTATCATCAGCTTCAGTAAATGCAAGCAAGGTGCGAACAATACGAAGTGCCGCATCATTTATTCTTTCTTCTGGTACTAAACCGTCACGTACTGCTTTAACTAATTTCTCACCAAAGTGAAGTGTACAACACATTTCTATGTCCATTCCACCATTAGCCGCTTCTACAGTATCTCTTATTCCCCAGATGAAATCACTAATTACAAAGCCATCGAAATCCCATTCATCTTTTAGAACTTGATTTAATAAATAATCATGATGTCCACAATGAGTTCCTTTGTATAGATTATAAGCACTCATAACACTGGCTGCACCTGCATCTATACAGTCTTTAAAGTGAGGAAGATATACTTCACGCTCAGTTCTCTTGTCACATTCTACATTTACCTTAAAACGGGATATTTCCATTGAGTTAAAGGCATAGTGTTTTATACAGGCTATTACATTCTCTGATTGAACTCCACGAACCAGAGCGGAACCCATTTGACCCAGATGGAAAGACTCTTCACCATAGGTTTCTTGGCTTCGTCCCCAGCCAGGGTTATACGGTAAGTTTATACATACACCGCCAAATAGATTACCTCCATAAGCACGGATTTCTTTACCTATAGCTCGCCCAATACGTTCCTCCAGATCCGTATCAAAGGTAGCGCCTCTTAGCATGGTTACTGGGAAGCAAGTAGTCTTGCCAGTGTCACATACACATCCACGTGGACCATCACAAAACAACATAGGAGGTACTCCTTTTTCCTCTATTCCACCAGCTGGATAAGGAATGTAGTTATAATGCTTTTTGGGATCTTCCTTCATTCCCTGTATCATTTCTTCAAGGGAAATTCTACCACTCATTAGATAGACCTTCTCCTCAAGTGTAAGGCTATCCACTATTTTTTTTGCCCTCTCCGTATAACTTAACCTATACTCTTTGGTGCACTTCATTGAAGAATCTCCTCCTTTTTTTTAATTTTGGCATAATGCATTATGCAATTTATATTAAAACTGTTTTTCACTATCAAGTTTGCCATATAGTTCTACAGAGCTTTTAGCAAAAAAGCTTCGTTTTGTATAATCAGTTTTTACTGTTTTCGGAACCCTAAACGCAAGTTTCTCCTTTTAACAAAACTATAAATTCGTAATCATGGTGCCAATGGGGACATGAATTCTCTAAAGAGGCGGTGAAACACTTGAATTGAAATGCAGACGGATGATCTATCTTTTCATAAAGACATGCATTTTCCATAAAAGCACCCCCGAAAATATACCACTTCCTTATATTTTATTTTCATTATACAAAATATTTAGAAACTTGTCTATAAAATTGAATGAGGCCATCCTTTCAACTCTTGGGTCAAAAGAATGGCCTCAATTTATTCCATAGGTGTATTTATTATAGGTTTATATCAACAGAAAGAGTTTCTATTCCCGTTAATTCTAGGCTCCTCTTATCTGGCTGACTTACTCCTGCAAAGATGGTGAAGCTATCACTATCAATATAGCGATTTCCTTCATCATCAACTATGGTCATAGCCTTATTTCTTATAGTAAATTCTACAGTCTTGCTTTCTCCCTTCTTAAGATGGATTCGCTTAAAACCACATAGGCTGTGATTGGGAACAGCAAACTTTGATTTATTATCTTTTATATAGAATTGTACTACTTCGTCG
>JAAYKZ010000177.1 GCA_012522165.1 Clostridiales bacterium | reverse complement strand
TGGTCCAAGTATGATGCTTTAGTTAGAGATGTGGTTATTCCCTATCAAAGGGATGCTTTAAATGATAGAGTGGCTGATGCAGATCCTAGTTGTGCTATACGCAACTTCCGCATCGCTGCTGGGGAAGAAGAGGGTGAGTTTTATGGAATGGTATTCCAGGACAGTGACGTGGCAAAATGGCTGGAAGCTGTAGCCTATAGTTTAGAAAACCACCCTGATCCAGAACTAGAAAAAGAGGCGGATGAGGTTATTGATCTAATTGGCAGGGCCCAACAGCCAGACGGATATCTGAACACTTTTTATATAATCAATGGATTGGAAAACAGATGGACCAATCTTCATGAGTGCCATGAGTTATACTGCGCAGGTCACATGATTGAGGCAGCTGTAGCCTATTATGAGGCAACAGGGAAAAGAAAATTTTTGGATATAGTGTGCAAATTTGCTGATCATATTGATACCGTATTTGGTCCCGAGGAAGGAAAGTTGAAAGGTTATCCAGGACATCAGGAAATAGAGCTGGCCCTTGTGAAACTCTTTAGAGTAACCAAAAATAAAAAGTATCTTGAACTAGCCAAGTTTTTCCTAGACGAGCGTGGCAATGATCCCTATTACTTCGATATAGAATGGGAAAAGAGGGGTAAGACATCCCATTGGACAGGGGGTAAGGGCGCAGCTCCCAGCAAGAGCAAAGAATATAACCAGGCTCATCTACCAGTAAGAGAGCAAACCGAAGCAGTGGGACACGCTGTAAGGGCTGTATACATGTATACGGCTATGGCAGATGTAGCAATGGAAACTGGTGATGAAGAGCTGTTAGAAGCTTGCCGTAGATTATGGAACAATATTGTATATAAGAGAATGTATATAACAGGAGCTATTGGTTCCCAGGTTCATGGTGAGGCCTTCTCCTTTGATTATGATCTGCCTAATGATACTGTATATGCTGAGACCTGTGCAGCTATTGGACTAGTCTTTTTTACTAGCAGAATGCTGGAAGCTGAACCTAAGGGTCAGTATGCCGATGTTATGGAAAGGGCACTATACAATGGGGTTATTAGCGGTATGTCCTTAGATGGCAAGAGCTTCTTCTACGTAAATCCCTTAGAGGTTAACCCAGAAGCCTGTGAGAAGAACGGTAACTTTAGACATGTTAAACCTGTTCGACAAAAATGGTTTGGGTGCGCATGCTGCCCTCCTAATGTTGCTAGACTTTTGGCTTCTCTGGGTCATTATATCTATGGGATAAAGGATAATATAATATATACTCACTTGTATATTGGCAGCAATACAGAAGTAGATATAGATGGAACTAAGGTAAGCATAGGCCAAGAAACTAACTATCCTTGGGATGGTAAAGTTTCCATTACTATTAAATTAGATGGAGCAAAGGAATTTGGTCTAGGCCTTCGTATTCCCGGATGGTGCAATGAGGCCAAGTTATCTGTTAATGACCAAGAGCTAGATCTTGCTAGTGCAGCGGTAGACGGCTATGCCATAATAAAGCGTAAATGGCAGGATGGTGATAGAATAGAACTTGACCTGCCCATGGAGCCAGTAAGGGTAAGATCTAATCCCTTAGTTAGAGCAAATATAGGAAAGGTTGCAATTCAGAACGGACCCATAGTTTACTGCCTGGAAGAGGTAGACAACGGACCCAACCTTCATACTGTAGTATTGCCAAAGGATTCAGAACTAGAAGTATCCTTCCGGGAGGATTTACTAGGTGGGGTAAATGTCATAACTGCTCAGGGCGAAAAAGCTAAGGTAGAGGCATGGGGCTTAGAGCTTTATAAGGCCAATGCATGTATTGAATATGTGCCTGTAAAGCTTAACTTTGTGCCCTACTATGCATGGATCAACCGCCAGCCTGGTGAGATGACGGTATGGATTAGGGAGAGATAAATTAAAAGAAACACTTTGCTTAAACTGCTTTAAGCAAAGTGTTTTTCATTGACTAGATAAGATACACATAGATACAAGTTTATCTACGTGATATAATATACACATACAAATGGTAAAAAAGTCTAAAGGAGAGACCCCTATATATAGGTCACGGGAGATTTTTGCTGCAAGGACTGTGGAAGGAGAGAGAGTCTAGTGAATGATATTCTAATGGAATTAGATGACCATATGAAAAACCATCCTATTATAAATACCCACTCTCATCACTTGCGAGATGGTTATTTTGAGAGGTTTAGCTTAAAAGCTGTGCTAAAAAATAGCTATGTTAACTGGTATCAAGTGCCTTTAAAGGGTACATATGAAAGTAGGGCCAACTATTTAGAAAAAAATAGGTACAACTCCTATTTTGTATGGTTGGAGAGAAGCCTACAGAAGTTGTATGAATTCCATGAGCCTTTGACCCCTAATAATTGGGACGAGCTTTCAAGTAGGATAGAAAAAGCTCACAGTGACAGGGAATATCATATGGATATACTAAGGGATAAATGTAATTATAAGAAAATTATTTTGGATACCTATTGGCAGCCAGGCAGTGATAATGACAAACCTGATATCTTTACACCTACCTTTAGAGTGGATCCCTTTTTCTTTGGCTATAGCCCAAATGTCCGGGACCACGACGGTAACAGCCCTTATAAGTTATATAGCAATGTGCCTCAAGATTTAGATGAATACATATCCTTTATCAAAAATCTAATAGTCCAAAAAAAGGGACAAGGCTGTATAGCCCTTAAATGTGCAATAGCCTATGACCGAGATTTAAATTTTGCCAAAGTATCTAAGGACAAGGCCTATAAAGCCTTGAAAATGGATGATGCTCACAGAACTGCTGAAGATATTAAAGCATATCAAGATTATGTATTCTGGAAGATATGTGAAATAGCTGCTGAGCTTAAGCTGCCTATTCAATGCCATACAGGTATGGGCCAGCTTACAGGCACCAACGCACTGGCCATGAAGGAGATTATTGAAAGTAATCCTGATACCAAATTTGTAATCTTTCATTGTAGTTATCCTTGGCTTGATGATGTAAATGCCATGTTGCGCAGCTACGATAATGTATACCCAGATTTATGCTGGTTGCCCATACTTTCCACATCTGCAGCCGTTAGAATGCTCCATGAGCTAATAGAAGGTGGGACTTCTGATAAAGTGTGCTGGGGATGCGATACATGGACATCCGAGGAAAGCTATGGCGCTCTTTTGGCTTTTAGGTTTGTCTTGGGCAAGGTACTTAAAGAAAAGATTGAGGATGGCTATATCACATTAAATGATGCAAAGAAGATAATCGACAATATTATGTACAACAATGCATTTAAGCTA
>JAAYKZ010000176.1 GCA_012522165.1 Clostridiales bacterium | reverse complement strand
TCAGTTTCCGTCCCCTCGCGGGGTATGGGTTGCGACAGCGCCTGCCTCAAACCCTTCTACCTCAAGGGGTTTAGAGGCTGTTAGTGCGAAGGTCATTAAATTACTGTTTTTTTGAGGTCATTAATCATAGGAAAAGCCAGCAAAGGCTTGATACAACTGGGGTGCGAATCTCCCGGGATTTTTGCCACCACTTAGGGTTCGCACTAAATATATTAGGTTGAACAAATGCCGCAAAAAATAATTAAACAACTCATAATAGGTGGATATTAATTTATACCTAATCTTCCATAGATAAGACAATGCTTTGCACAGGTGTTTTTATATTGTCTATATTTTAGCATTATTTTCCTGGGTTTGCAACAAATAACCAGTTCATGATAGTGTAAATTTTATTTTGGGTGGGAGTGTAAAATAATTTATGTATTTAAACAAACAGATCTATTACTTTCATGGATGCTAAACACTATTTAATAAACTAGGTGAAATCGGCAATGTTATATAATACAAAGATAATTGAAAGCTTTCATAGTCATTTACGAAAAGATGGGACAAAAATTAGTGGCAAAAAGGAATTAAATTAAAATCCTAAAATCACCAAATAAGGCAATTAGAATTATCCAGTAAAGCTGTCACTTAGTTTAAACACAAAATTATTTACAGTTACCTGTAAGAAATAGAGGGCATTTATAAAAGGGTGTGCTTTTATTTAAAAAAAGAAAAAGTTGTTACAATAATTTAAAATAGAGTTAAATATCTGTTAATTTGGTTACATATCTGCTTCAAGGTATTAATTTTTTTTCAATTCTGCCATCAACTCTATTTACTTTTTAAATGCTTTACTTTATGATTAATATGGCAAAGAAAAGTACCGATGGAGGTAACGTAAATGGAAGCTAGAACAAGGACCAAGAAAAACAATATATGGGGTAAGGTCTTCCTTGTATTTGTATTAGTGGTTTTAATGGTAGCCGTTGGAGGAGTTGCTACATATATTTATCAGATATTGAATATAGACACTTTCTATGCAGGCGTAGAAGTAGACGGTGTTTCTCTAGAAGGCATGACAAAAGAGGAAGCTATATCTGCGGTACAAGCTCAAAATCAACCAATCTTGGATAAGATTAAGATAGTGCTAACTCATGAGGATAAAAGATGGGAATTTGGATATCAGGATGTTAATGCTCATATAAACATTGAAGAGATTGTTGAAGAGGCCTACTTAGTTGGTAGACAGGGCACTGTGGTAGACAGACTTAAGGAAATCTACCATATCTCAAATGAGCCTAGAAAATTCCAAACTACTCTTACCTATGATGTTTCTCAGCTTAAAGATGAAATAGAAGCAATTGCCAGTGAGATAAACGAAGAACCAGTAGATGCCACCATAGAATTTCATCCAGACAAAAAGGAAAAATTCTCTTTTACTCCACATAAGATTGGTAAAGGCATGCTAACGGATAAAACACTAGAGGAATTGATAGCAAGAGCTGATGCTGGTGATTTTACACCCTATGAGATTCCCACAGAGGAGTTGCATCCTGAATACACTTTGGATGAAGTGAAAACCTGGACTACTAGAATAGCTTATTATTCAACTAAATTGACCAATAATAGTAATCGCAACCATAATATTCGACTTTCATCCCAAGCATATTATAATCTGCGCGTAGATCCAGGGGAAATATACTCCTTTAATGAAGCAACTGGTCCTAGAGGCGCAAAAGAGGGATATAAATCTGCAGCAGTGATAAAAGATGGTAATAGATTTGAAGATGAGCCAGGTGGCGGTAATTGCCAGTCTTCTACTACCTTATATGGTGCAGTCTTAAGGGCAGATTTGGAGATAGTAGAAAGGCTACCTCACTCTATACCTTCTACTTATACCGCTATAGGAACAGATGCTACAGTGAACTATCCTTATGCGGACTTTAAATTTAGAAATAACAAGGATACCCCTATATTTATAACCAGATATATTTCAGGGGGTAAGCTCCACGTGGAGGTATACGGCAAGCCTTCTGAGGAGTATGACAAGATTGAGATTGTAAGCTATGAAACTAGCCGAAGCAAAGTTCCTGAGTACAAGATAGTAGAGGATCCCAATTTATATGAGGGAGAAGAAGTAATAGAAATTGTATCCCGCCCCCAAATAAAAGCCGTGTCTTACAGAGTGTATTATAAAGATGGTAAGGAGATAAATCGTGTTAAAGAAGCCAATTCTACCTATCCTGCCGTTAAAGGTGTAAAGAGAGTGGGCACTAAAAAAAGGCCTGAAGAACCTCCTGCTGACGAATCTACTCAGGATAACACCAAAGAT
>JAAYKZ010000175.1 GCA_012522165.1 Clostridiales bacterium | reverse complement strand
GGGTCAAACCCAACGACAACTTAGCTAAAGTTTTTAAGTATGGAGGTATACCCCTCCCAAAGCCTTGATTTTACGTGCTTAAAAAATAGGAGAGTTCTGCCTCAAAGGGTTCGAAATGTAAGTTATAAGCTGTAAGTTAAGAGAAATTATTTAGCAAAGTCGAGGTGTGCAAAATATGGTAAAAAATATGGGGGTAATTTTGGCTGGTGGTGTTGGGACAAGATTTAATGGTGATATCCCAAAACAATATATGAAATTGAATGGGAAAGAAATAATTGCGTATAGCATTGATGCTTTCAAAAGCTCAAAATTACTTGATGAGTTGATATGTGTTGTTAATGAAGCTGAATATCAAGAAAAAAATATACAAACCAAATATAATGTAATATGTATAAAGGGTGGAAAAAGCCGTAATGAATCGTTATATAATGCTATTATTTTCATAAATAAATATTATCCTAACTGTGAGAAGGTACTCATCCATGAAGCTGCAAGACCTTTTATTAAAAGTGAAATTATAGATAAATATTTAATGCTTCTTGACGATTATGATGCTGTTGTTACAGCCTCAAAAATAACAGATAGTTTAGGAACAATAAATGGGCAACACGTAGATAGGAATAATTATTGTCTAATACAAGCCCCAGAAGCCTTTTGGATTAGAGATTTATTGGAACATTTTTCTCCTAATTCAGATATAACCGGAACAGTCCATCAATTACCCTATCAGAGTAATGTGTATTATAATTTCGATTTTAAGTATAATCTCAAAATAACATACCCTGAAGACTTGTTCGTGGCTGAGCAGTTAATTAAATTAAAATATTACCGTAGACACATTGAGGATAGAGATAAAGTTGATAAATTAGTTAATAAAAAGGCTTTGATATTTGGAGCGACAGGCGGAATTGGTTCTGAAATTGTCAAAATGTTTCAGAAAATGGGTGTTAAAATGTTAGCACCCTCTTCAAAGCAATTAGATTTAGAAATTGTTTCTGTAAAAGATGTTTTAAATTATTGCAAAGACTTTAAACCCGACATCATAATAAATGCAGCAGCTTACTCTGCAACCGATGATGATGGATTAGTAAATATGTTTGATAAAGTATTTAAGATCAATTTAAAATCAAATTTGATACTGATTGAGTTTGCAAAGTTATTAAACAAGCGCGTGAATCTGGTGCTCTTCTCTTCATCTTCATCAACAAAGGGACGAGAAAACTTGACGTTATATTCAGCAGCTAAGGTTGGTGTTAATAGTATTGTTGAAAGTTTAGCTGAAAAAATGAGTAAGCATGGAGTTTATATTAATGCGATTGTACCAGAAAAAATAAATACTCCAATGATACAAAAGTTACATAAAGGCAAAGTTATATATAAAGAATTGCTTAGTGTTGAAGATATTCTTGATGCAGTGATTTATTATTCAAGTGCTGATACATTTGGCGAATTAGCTCATATAAGAAGAGGGTTGTAACTATGAATAATGAATCAGAAATAAAGTTAGTAGCTTTAGATATGGATGGAACTTTGACACAACACCGTACCAAACTCGAAGAGAAAAATAAACTTATATTGCAGCAAATATGTAATAAATATAAAGCTGTAATAATTGGAGCTGGAACATGTAGAAGAATTTATGAACAATTAGATCATTTTAATATAGATATAATAGGTAACTATGGAATGCAGCAATCTACAGTTTCAAAAATAGATGGTAAAGATGTACTTGTCATAATAAAAAATATCATTGTCAATACAGATAAAAAAATGATAGAGGATAAAATTAATAAAATCAGAAAAATAACGGGATATACAAAATTTCAGGGTGAGTCTGTAGAATTTCATGAATCAGGGGCTATAACTTTTCCTTTATTAGGTACCAAAGCAAATATAAATGAAAAATTAAAATTTGATCCAGACAGGAAAAAGCGAAGAGGAATATACGATATAGTAAAAAACGAATTTAGTGATTTTACAGTATTTATAGGTGGGAGTTCATCTTTTTATATAGTACCAAAAGATTTCAACAAATATGTTGCATTAAAAGAATATGCCAATAACTTGGGTATAGATTCAGACAATATAATTTATTTCGGAGATGATTATGGTAAAGGTGGAAATGACGAACATATCTATAAGTCTGAGATAAGATTTGTAAAAGTAGATGATTATAATAAATTTCAGGACTACGCTAAAATACTTCTTTGATTTAATAAATATTTGACATTGGAGGTTGAACCAGAAATCGTGGGATATCGCAGGGTACCACCACTTTTTTAGGTTTCTTACATTACAAAAGAGCTAAATGACCAGGTTACAGGATTTAGGCTATTTAATTGTGGTATGTTCAGAAATGGCATGCTACACAACCCATAGGTTTTTCCCATTAGTTGTTCACAATTAAATGGTACTCACCATTCAGGAATTTTGATATTTTTGCGAGCAGCTATCTAAGTTTTTCGAAAATAAGCAAAGGTGAAGATGATGGATGATTTGCATTTAAAACTTCATCACATTCAAGTAGAGATTTTAAATGAAATCGTAAGAATGTGCGAGAAGCATAGTTTGGAATATTGTTTGATTGGCGGCACATTATTGGGAGCAATCAGACATAAAGGCTTCATACCT
>JAAYKZ010000025.1 GCA_012522165.1 Clostridiales bacterium | reverse complement strand
CTTTTTGGCTATTACAACAACCCTTACTGCAACAGCCATTTTTATTTCCTCCGCGACAGCCACATCCCCCGCAAGCAAAAGACAGGTCAGCTGGGGTCTGACATCGAGGGCAGTGTGAATTTATATCTTCATCGAAAAATGCTCCACAGGTCGGGCACTCTATATGCATTATTTTCTCTCCTTTACACTCTTATGCACACTATATACTATGCAGGTTGTTATAACACACCTTATATTATACTCTATAGTTCGACTCATGGGAAATAGATAATTACAAGGGAATTATTGTAATAGTTAATGTAAATTGACAAAGGAAATAGTAAAGGTTAGAATTAAGTTTAGAATATATAAATAATATATTTTATTCCTGCAATATTTGGAGGATTCTATGATTAAATGCTACAGAGTAATAATGTTCCATGACCATATTAGAAGTGTTAATACCCATATACCCTTGCCAGATGGTTACCACTTCCGAAACTTTAAGGATGGGGATCAAGAGATATGGGCCCGTATTGAAACTGATGCGGCTGAATTTAGTAGCATTGATAAAGCTTTAAAGCGCTTTACCGATGAATTTACTGGGTTTGAGTCTGAACTAGAATCAAGATGTTTTTTCCTGTGTGATAGTAATGACAGGGTTATTGGCACATCCATGGGCTGGTATGGCAACGAAGTAAGTGACCAAATAATAGGCAGACTTCATTGGGTTGCCATTCATCCTGATTATCAAGGTAGGAAGTTAGGAAAACCTCTGGTAGCTAGGGCATTAAAACGAATTCAGCAATCCCATACAAGAGCTTATCTTACTTCGCGAACCACTAACTGGAAGGCAATCAACATGTACCTAGATTTTGGCTTTAGGCCTCTTTATACTACCCCTGATTGCCAGAAGGCTTGGGATCTACTGGCAAAAAAATTAAATAGGGATATAGGTTCTTGACATAAAATAGGAGCTGGTATACCATTTCTAGAAGGCAATCATATAGATAGCTTTATATCAAATATATAATAATACAACAAGGAGTGTTATTTATGTTAGCAATTGGTAGCGATCATGCAGCATTTTCTTTTAAAGAGGAAATTAAAAAATACTTAGATGAGAAAGGCATAGAATATAAGGATTATGGATGCTATTCGGAAGAAAGCACTGATTATCCTATATATGGCGAAGTAGTGGCCAAGGCCGTAGCCAGCGGAGAGTGTGATAGGGGTATTTTGATGTGTGGTACTGGAGTAGGCATATCTCTAGCTGCTAATAAAGTAAAGGGTATACGTGCTGTGGTGTGCAGCGACTGTTATACTGCTGCCTTATCCAAAAGGCATAATAATACCAATATTTTAGCCTTGGGTGCAAGGGTTGTGGGTATCGATCTTGCCAAGATGATTATAGACAGCTGGCTAGAGGCAGAATTTGAAGGTGGCAGACATCAAAGAAGAGTAGATATGATTATGGATATAGAGGAAAGGAATCTGTAATTCTTTTCCTTTCTTTTTATTTAAAGGGATATAACCTTTATTTTTGTGTAATGGTAATGACAATATTTTGTTTTTTATGTCTATTTTAAAGGGGTGGGTATTGTGCAAAATTATGAGATAATAAAACGGCTAGAAAAGCCCAAGGGAAAAGTAAAAGCCATTTTAGACACTGACACCTACAATGAAATTGACGATCAATTCGCCCTTGCATATATGCTAAAATGTCCCGAAAAATTTCAGGTCATGGGCATACATGCAGCGCCTTTTTCCAACGATAAGGCCGACAATCCAAAACTGGGCATGTTAAAAAGTTATGATGAAATTAAGAATATCTTAAGGCTAATGGGTAGGCAGGATTTATTCCATATTGTGTACAAGGGTTCTGAGACCTATTTAAGAGATGAAGAGACTCCCGTGATTTCGCCAGCAGCTGAGAATCTAGTCCGCCTGGCCAATGAGATGTATATAGGAGAATATTTGTATGTGATTGCTATTGGCGCCATAACCAATGTTGCATCAGCACTACTTATAGATCCTTCTATAAAGGACAAGATTGTGGTGGTTTGGTTAGGGGGCAATGCCTATCATATGAATCATAACAGGGAATTCAATCTTGGGCAGGATATAGCAGCGGGAAGGGTGGTATTTGGCTGTGGAGTACCGGTGGTTCAGCTTCCCTGTGCTGGCGTTGTGGATAAATTAACCATCTCTCAACCTGAGATTGAGTATTGGCTAAAGGGCAAAAACCCCCTATGTGACTATCTAAGTGATATTACCATAAAAGAAGCTAAGAGATATAGCAATATACCCACTTGGACCAGAGTTATCTGGGATGTGGCTGCCATAGCTTGGTTTTTGGATGATGACTTTATGCAGGATCGTTTGGAATATAGCCCTATTCCTACATACGATCATAAGGTAGCCTTTTCAAAGGATAGACACATGATTAGGTACGTTTATAATATAAACAGAGATAAAATAATCAACCATCTAATTAGCCGCCTCACTGCAGATAGCTGAGTGTAAAAGGAATTATTACAGCAAGCTAATAAGCCCCGTAAAGGAGATAGATTTTGAAGAATAAACAAAACAGTGTATAATAGAAATAGTACCTAGTAGATGCATGGTAGACATAAATTAATATGCAATAAAGAAATGTACTTTAAATTAAACAAGAGAATAAGCAAAAGCTGCTTATCAATAGTTTATAGAGGAGGACGCAAATGGATTCAAAAGAGACCAATAAAAGCAATTTAGAAAAAACCTATGGATATGTGTGGGATAAATATAAAGGAAAGGAATTGGATGACCTATTTGCCTTTTCTGAAGGTTATAAGGAGTTTATTTCCCGTTGCAAGACTGAGAGGGAATGTGTGAGTGAGTTTATCAGGATGGCTGAGGAAAATGGCTATAAGGATGTATCTACATTTATAGAAAAAGGAGAGCCACTAAAGGCCGGTGATAAGGTATATGCCAACAATTCAGGTAAAACCTTAGCCCTATTTGTTATTGGGAGCCAATCAATGGAAAAGGGCTTAAGAATTGTTGGAGCCCATGTGGATTCCCCTAGATTGGATTTAAAACAAAATCCCTTGTACGAAGATGGGGGATTAGCCCTCTTTAAGACCCATTACTACGGCGGTGTAAAGAAATACCAATGGGTAACTATTCCCTTGGCCATTCATGGTGTCGTTATTAAAAAGGATGGAACTGTAGTAGATATAGTAATAGGCGAGGATGAGAATGACCCTGTAGTAGGCATAACTGATTTGCTCATTCATTTAGCATCAGACCAAATGGAGAAAAAACTCTCCAAGGCTATTGAAGGTGAGGATTTGAACATATCCCTTGGCAGTATTCCTATAGAGGACAAGGATGAAAAAGATAGGGTGAAGAAAAATATTCTAAAACTTCTCTATGAGAAATATGGAATAACAGAGGAAGACTTTGTTTCTGCTGAGCTAGAGGTTGTACCAGCAGGCAAGGCAAGGGATTATGGGCTGGACAGAAGCATGGTTATGGGCTATGGGCATGATGATAGGGTATGCGCCTATACTGCCTTTGAAGCATTAATGGATATTGAAAATCCTGACAAAACCTGTGTTGCTTTGATAGTGGATAAGGAAGAGATTGGCAGCGTGGGTGCTACGGGAATGACTTCCAGATTCTTTGAGAATACAGTAGCCGAGATAATGAATCTGGTAGGGGATTATAGTGAGCTTAAACTACGCAGAGCCTTAGCAAACTCAAAAATGCTGTCCGGTGATGTCAGTGCTGCCTTTGATCCCAACTATCCTTCAGTTATGGAGCCCAGGAACTCTGCCTATATGGGCAAAGGGATGGCTTTTAATAAATATACTGGAGTAAGAGGAAAAAGCGGCAGTAACGATGCTAACCCTGAATTTATAGCTGAGCTTAGAGCCATAATGGAAAAACATGATGTAATGTGGCAAACAGCTGAGCTAGGTAAGGTAGACCAAGGGGGCGGGGGCACTATAGCATATATCCTGGCTGAGTACGGTATGGATGTAATAGATTGCGGAGTGCCTGTCCACAATATGCATGCCCCATGGGAGATAGCCAGCAAAGCCGATATATATGAAACCATGAAGGGATATCGTGCCTTTTATATGGAAGCGTAAAGGTCAAGAGAAAAAGGAGTCCTATAGTAAAATATAGAACTCCTTTTTATTATTTAAATAAGTAATTATGCCATTAAGCATTAGCTGTTGTTGTTATTATTATCATGGATAACCTGGTCGATGACAATAACTAATGCGATCAAAAATCCATAGTCTTCGTCTTCAGTAATATCTACGCCATAGGTATCGGATAATGAAAACCAGCGCTTGGATACCTGAGCTACAAGACGTCCATTTTTCTTTATGGAGAAATCCATACCTAGGAAATTGCCTTCAATAGTAAAGTTGCCCATGGTACTTGTAATATTAAACTTAGGTCTAAAGAAGGTAAATTCTTTTTTCACCCTGGCTACAGGCTGGCCGGATTGATAAATGGTGTATTCGGGCAGTAAGCGGAATAGCTTTTGTTCTATATAGTAAAGCTCATGTCCAGCCATGTCGTATATTCTAAGTTTATCCCCAAAGCTAAAGACCTTACCCTTAACTATAAAATGCTCCCTGCCATACTCATCCTTTATAGTGAAATTATCTCCAAAGGAAAATATCTTTTGCCTTACTATAAATCGCATTATTAAAGCCTCCTCTTATTTCCTCAGTCAATAAATCTAATTAAATTTTTATTACCATGCATTAATTATATATCAGCTTTCTACTTATTGGAAGCAAATTCCCTTAAGAAAAAAATATTTTAAGTATTATTAGCCAGGCAGCATTATATAAGTTAAAGCAAAAAATATAATTAATATGGAGTTTAGTGGCATAATGAGTTAAAATTAACATGAGAATACTAAGTATTAGGTCGAAAAACAATATGCTATAATTTAAAAACTAAAATATATGGAGGTAGACCATGGCAAAAGAGATGGAATCAAAGCCAGTATCATATTCTCGCACTGTAATGTCCAGGGTTATGCTGCCTAGCGAAGCCAACTCTGCTGGCAATGTTCATGGCGGGGAAATTATGAAGTTTATGGATACCGCTGCTTATGTCACAGCGGTTAAACATTGCCGAACCAATGTAGTAACTGCTAGGGTTGATGAACTAGAGTTCTATTTACCTATATTAGTGGGACAGTTGGTTACCTGCAGAACTCAGTTGGTATTTGTTGGTAGGAGCTCTATGGAAGTAGCTGTAAAGGTGGAAGTAGAGGATCTAAAGGTTGATGAGCCTCCAAAAACAGCCCTTACCGCCTATTTTACCATGGTAGCACTGGATGAAAACTGTAAGCCTTGTGAAGTACCTCGATTAGAGCTTGAAACTCCCGAACAGGAAGCCTTGTTTAAAAAGAGAGAGAAAATATACCTGGCCAACAAGGGCAAGAGAAAGGGGAAATAGTTTTTAATTGCCATAGAAAAGAGGGTATAAAGGGAAGTTTAATTAATATTAGTTGTATGAGGAGGGGGACAAGATGGAGTATATTATAAAACCCAAAAAGGTACGAGTAAAAGATGTGTATGATGTAGCGGTTATTGGCGGAGGTCCGGCGGGAATCGGTGCTGCCATAGCCTCAGCCAGAAAGGGAGCCAAGACAGTACTTATAGAAAAAAGAGGTTTTCTTGGAGGAAACATTACAGCCTGCTATGTAGAGACTTGTAACCACTTTTTGCATAGGGCTAATTTTGATGTTGGTGGAATCTATGCAGAGATTGAGGACAAGTACAGGCAGAAATTTGGTAACTCTGACGATATCCGCCCCAATTCTCCTCATAGGTTTAGCAGCGAATACTTGAAGATATTTTTGGACGCCTTTATGAGAAATGAAGGTATTGCCCTAAAGTTACATTCCTTTGTAAATGATATAATTATGGAAGATGATATAATTCAGTGTGTAATTATTCAAAGTAAAAAGGGGCCTGTAGCCATAAAGGCTGCGCAATTTGTGGATGCAACCGGCGATGGAGATGTTGCATATAGTGCAAAGGTACCCTTTGCTCAAGGAAGGGATAGGGACGGAAGATGCCAGCCGGGCACCTTGAATTTTAGAATAACTGGGGCAGATTCAAAATTATTATCAGAAGGTCATGACCACTTGGCAGAGATTATTAAAAAGTTTCGTGAAGACTATAGGGCAGGAAAAACAGGGCTAAGATGCCATAGGCAAGATATACCTTTTGGACGTCTTACTCCTGCTGGCCAGATAAGCTATGTTAATTACCCTTGTGCCTACGGAATTGACCCAACTGATATTGATGATTTGACCAGGGGTGAAATTGAATGCAGGGAATATATATTGGAAATGTATCATTATATGAAAAATAATTTTGAAGGAATGGAGAATATAGAGCTTGCCTCAATTGCTCCAGAGATTGGTTTCAGAGATAGCCGGAGGATAAAGGGAGAGTATGTGTTAACAGAAGAAGATATTGAAACAAGCAAACAATTTGATGATGCCATACTTGAATATCCAAGGTTTTATGATATGTTAACCCCTGATGAAAAACTATTAACTCACGGTGATGGCAGCTGGGAAGGCCGGGGCTATGAAGGCCATATATATGTCCCCGTTGAAGAAGGCAGAACATACAGCATACCATATAGATGCCTAATTCCTATAGGTGTAAAAAATCTATTGGTTTCAGGTAGATGTATTAGTGCTAATCATGTTGCGGAAAGCAGCGTACGGGCAATATCCGCGTGTATGCTTACCGGACAGGTAGCAGGAACAGCGGCTGCTATGTGTTCTAAAGAAAATTTAATGCCAAGAGATATTGATATCAGAAAACTGCAAAAAACCCTTAAACAGGATAAGGTCAGGTTGCCTAAATATTTAAAGGTTTGATATCTGGTGATAAATAGATTTAAGTATATTTAGGAAAGGAGTATAAAGATGCAGCCACCCTCTATAGGTAAAAACATATTATATTACAGGAAGAAAAAGAACATGACCATAGATGAATTGTCTAAGAAGTCTGGTGTTTCCAAATCACTGCTTTATCAGGTAGAGCAGGAGAAAACTAATCCTACAGTAGTTACTGTATGGAAGATTGCCCGTTCTTTAGATGTTAGCATAAATCAGCTGCTGCAAACTGAAGAAGAACATAGCATACAGGTTTTACGCAGAGGCGATATGCCCATCATATATTCTGAAGATGGTAAATGCACCTTTAGAATATGCTCATCCATTGATATGGTGGAAAACTTGGAATTGTATCATATGATATGTGAGCCAGGAGGAATGAATTGCTCTGAACCACACTACCTTGGAACTCAAGAATTCTTGACAGTTCTGTCAGGTAAGATTAAGGTAACAGTTGGTGAAACATCCAAGATATTAAACGAAGGTGACTCTGTTAGATACAACGCCGATGTAAAGCATATTATTGAAAATATATCTGATGGAGAATCTCAAATATACATGGTTGTATGGTTTACCAGCTAAGGATAAAATAGAAAATTGCATTGGTTTAAATTCCCCAAATTAATAGAGTAAGGGATACTTTAAAATGATATGACGCCGTAGTTTGGAATCATTTATATATAAGATCACTTATTAGTTTTAAAAAATAATGTATTAGAGAGGCAAATCATTATCTCATATTAGGCTGGTATTGTTGATTTATGGCAATACCGGCCTTTTTCTATTTCTTACTTTATTATTAATATTTTCTTGTTTACCACTTATAATTAACCATTCCCAAACTTCATCTATACTCAAGTACCTTCTATAGGTTGAGAAATTATTATATATCTATTTGGGTCTTTTGATGAAACATTTTATTGGGATAATTATCCACCAATCATTTAGTTGTTGACACTCTGTCGAGCAGGATATATAATGTAGAAAGTTTAATAAATAGAATATCGGTTTTATATATCAAACTCATTTAGAGATATGTATAAATTGAGGATGATTTTTGACAGATGCTAGGAGGATGTAATTCTATGGGAAGTAAGGCATTGAAAAAGTTTTTAGAAGACAATCTCACAGAGCTAAAAGAAAAGGGCCTATATAATGAAATTGATGTGTTAAGTGGTAGCAACGGGCCTACTATTCACATAGGCCATAGACAGCTAATTAATCTTTCATCCAATAATTATTTAGGGTTAGCCACCAATAAACGCATGATGGATGCAGCTAAAAAGGCCATTGATCAATATGGAGTAGGGGCAGGTGCTGTAAGGACTATAAACGGAACCATGGATATCCATGTGGAATTAGAGGAGCTTTTGGCAAAATTTAAAGGTGCTGAGGCAGCAATCGCTCTCCAATCGGGTTTCAACTGTAACGCAGGGGCTATCTCAGCTATTATGGATAAAAATGATGCAATTTTGTCGGACCAATTAAATCATGCTTCCATTATAGACGGATGCCGTCTGGCGGGTTCCAAGATAATAGTTTACAAGCATTCAGATATGGAAGATCTGTATAACAAGGCCAAGGAAGCCAGGGAATCTGGCAAATACAATAAAATAATGGTGATAACTGATGGTGTATTCTCCATGGATGGGGATATAGCAAAGCTACCGGAAATAGTAGATATAGCCCAGGAGTTGGATCTGATTACCTATGTGGATGATGCCCATGGAGAAGGAGTATTGGGCAATGGTGCTGGAATTGTAAGGCACTTTGGTTTAGAAGGTAGAGTAGACTTAGAGGTGGGTACTCTGTCTAAGGCTTTAGGGGTAGTTGGAGGATATATTGCTGGAACCAAGGATCTTATAGACTGGCTAAGGGTAAGAGCGAGACCTTTCTTATTCTCTACATCCTTAACCCCTGGGGCTTGTGCAGCTGTTGTTGAGGCTGTAAGGATACTAATGGAAAGTACAGAGTATGTGGATAGATTGTGGGAGAATGGAAATTACCTGAAGGCAGGTCTAAAAAAATTAGGTTATAACATTGGAAATAGTGAAACTCCCATAACACCCTGCATTATAGGAGATGAGAAGAAAGCTCAGGAGTTTAGCAGGGAGCTGGTGAAAGAAGGAGTTTATGTAAAGTCTATAGTATATCCAACTGTTCCATGAGGCACTGATAGGGTAAGAAATATGCCTACAGCTGATCCTACAAAGGAAAAGATGGATCAGGCTATAGCATGCCTTGAAAAGGTTGGTAAGAGATTAAACATAATAGAATAAAAATTTTCTATCACTTTATGAATACAGAAAATAATAATGTGAGGTTGAAAAATCGTGAAAAGGGTTTTGGTTACTGGTTCATTAGGACAAATAGGCTCTGAGCTAGTAGTTAGGCTTCAGGAGCTTTATGGTCATAAAAATGTAATCGCATCAGACGTGAGAAGAGCTAGGCATGGTTTGCCAGATAATAGCATATTTGAGGTTTTGGATGTTACCGATGGAAATGGTTTTTATGAGATTGCAAAGAAATATAATGTAGATTCCATTATACATCTAGCAGCCCTATTATCTTCAGTTGGGGAGCAGAATCCTCAAAAGGCTTGGCATATCAATATGGGTGGATTATACAATGCCTTGGAAGTAAGCAGGCAGCTGGGCTGTGCCCTCTTTACTCCCAGTTCAATAGCAGCGTTTGGACCTTCTACCCCCAAGGACAATACTCCCCAAGACACTCTTCAAAGACCGGATACAATATATGGGGTGACCAAGGTTTCAGGGGAGTTGTTATGTGATTATTATCATAAAAAGTATGGCGTAGATACAAGGGGGGTGCGTTTTCCCGGACTTATATCCTATAAAACACTGCCTGGTGGTGGTACTACGGATTATGCTGTTGAAATATACTATGAAGCTCTTAAAGCCAAGGAGTATACATGCTATATAGAAGAAAACACAAAGATGGATATGATGTATATGCCTGACGCTATAGATGCTATAATAGACCTTATGGAGGCGGATGCCTCAAAGCTGGTTCATAGAAATGCTTTTAATATAACTGCTATGAGTTTTAGCCCCAAAGAGATAGCGGAGGAGATAAAAAAATTAATACCTGACTTTAGAATTAAATATGATATAGACCCTACAAGGCAGGAAATAGCTGAATCATGGCCCAATTGTATAGATGCAACAGCAGCTAAAGAGGAATGGGGATTTAAGGCAAAATACGACTTAACTTCCATGACGGAGGATATGTTAGATAAATTGAGTAGAAAATTGCAGGTGGAATACAACCCTCCGGCAGCTTAAATATTAAGTAGAGAATTTGCTAAAGGGAAAATCATTTTAGGTTAGGAGATAGATAAAACCATTATCTGTCTCCTACTTTTTTTAAAGAGTGCTTTTTTCTTATTAGTTCATTAATTAGATATTAAATAGGATATTTAAAATATACATTTATTTTTGAATTGTTTAAATATATAATATATATATAAATTCATATCATTATTATTTCCCATATCAAATCTTTTCCATTAAATTTTATGCCATAAGTGGCGAAAGGAGTGTAAAAGTTATGGAAAACAAAAATCAGGCCAGGCTCATCGTTGATAGGAATTTTATTGTGGATATCGTTGATAAGAGACTTTATGGT
>JAAYKZ010000174.1 GCA_012522165.1 Clostridiales bacterium | reverse complement strand
TATTTTTCTTTTTACACCATTATATAGACTTAATCTAAAAATGGAAGAAGATACAATAGACGTCGTTTATGTCCAAAATAAATCTGGAAGAGCTGCCATTAAAGCAAAAGTATTTATTGATGCTACAGGGGATGGAGATTTATGCCGTGATGCAGGCCTAAATCATTATACCACTGAAAATATGCAGCCCCCTACAGCTTGCGCCAAAATATATGGAATGAATCTATTGGGCGATTTCAACCTGCCATCGATGTTGCAAAAACATGGTGAAGAATTTGGACTTCAGAAGGATTGGGGCTGGAGAGGCAAAATCCCAGCTATGCCTGAGATAACCATGCATGCCGAAACCCATGTTTTTAATGTGAACTGTGCTGTAGCAGATATGCTTACTTACAGTGAGATAGAAGGAAGGCGACAGATTAGGGCAATTATGGATCTTATAAGGGAATATGCACCTAATGGAAAAAAGATAGCCTTAGTAGACCTTTGTTCTTATATTGGTATTCGGGAGACCTACCATATAGAATCAATGTATAAGCTTAAGAATAAAGATGTACTTTATGGAATAAAATTCGAAGACGCTATTGCTAATGGGAGCTACCGCGTAGATATTCATCATAGCAATGAGCCGGGAATTACCTTTAGATATTTAAACGGTGTTGAAGAAGTAGTTCGTGGCAGCGGTATGTCCCCCGAGTTTAGAAGATGGAGAGAAGAAATGGAGATTAATCCAACTTATTACCAAATTCCCTATCGCTCATTAGTAACACAAAAAGTCAAAAACCTACTCATGACTGGCCGCATGCTGGATGCGGAAGAAGAAGCCTACAGTGCAATTAGGGTAATGGTGAATACTAATCAGACTGGAGAAGCAGCCGGAGTTGCAGCGTATATTTCTCTTGCACAGGATGGAGACGTTAGGAGTGTGAATGTTAATGATCTAAGGAAGCTATTAAAGGAAGGTGGGTCGATTATTCTCTAAGGACTTATATGACAAGAATTAGGAGAAGTGAGGGGGGAGTTATGAATGTCTATACCATAAAAGAAAAAAGATTCCATTAGATGCTTCCTTGGATGTGATTGTGGTAAATGGTTGGGAGCCTTACTGGAAAAAAGATATTGTGCTGGTATAATGTTATTGGATTTAAAAAATTCTTCAGTTGAACAGAGTGGATGAATTGGAGGAATTAATGTGAGCTTAAAAACAAGTGTACAGTACGAAGATTTTGGTGCTGTTGGTGATGGCGTCACAGACGATATGGAAGCCATCTGTGCTGCCCATGATTATGCTAACTCTCAAGGGTTGCCGATAAAGACTAGACCGGATGCTGAGTATTATATCGGCCCTAAGGCCTTGACCGCAATTATAGAAACAGATACGGACTGGAGCACTAGTCGTTTTATTATTGATGATAGGGCAGTGGAAGATAACAAGCTTCCTTGCTTTTTAGTCCGTTCCTCTCTAAAGCCTTTTACACTGCCTATAAAGAAACTGAATAGGGATCAAAAACATTTGGACTTTTATCCCGAGCGGGCTTGTTATGTTAAAGTTACCAATTCTAACGAGAAGAAATATATTCGATTTGGGTTGAACCAAGATAATGGAAGCGATCAGACCGATTGCTTTATTTTAGAAAAGGATGGCAGTATTACGGTACCTATTAACTGGGATTACGAGCAGGTAACCGAGATTGTTGCTCTTCCTATAGATGATAACCCTCTTTTGATTCAGGGTGGTATATTTACGACTATTGCAAATCAGGCGGAATCTGTTTACAACTACTATGGCCGTGGTATTGATATTACCCGTTCTAATACTATAGTTGATGGAGTCACACATTATGTAGTAGGAGAAGGGAAGCAAGGCTCGCCATATCGGGGTTTTATAAATGCTATAGATTGTGCTGATGTTACCATACAAAATTGCTTTTTTACAGGGCACAAAATTTATTACACAATTGGTTCTGCTAATCTACCAGTCATGATGGGTTCATATGACCTGCATGCCAATAGTATAGTAAATTTTACAGTTCGAAATTGCAGAATGAATCATATTAACGATAGAACCAGATGGGGAGTATTTGCTTCTAACTTTTGTAAAAATATTTTAGTAGAAGATTGTATTTTGTCCCGTGTGGATGCCCATATGGGAGTATCGGGCGCCTATACTGTTCGAAACAGTCGACTGGGATGGCAGGGACTAAATGCCATTGGCCGCGGGTTGCTGACTTTGGACTATGTAACTTTGTATGGAAGGAATCTTTTGTTTCTACGTTCAGACTATGGAAGTACATGGGAAGGAAATGTAAAGATAATCGATTGTAAATGGGTTTTAAGTGATTACGGTCAGAATGCATCATACATTATTGGAATGTATAATAACGGAATGCATGATTTTGGTTATACTTGTTATATGCCGGAGACCATTGAAATTAAGAACTTATATATAGATGATTCCGCATTCGCGCAAAAAGAGCATGAAATATATTTATTTTCAGATCCATGTGCAGGGGATGATATGGAAAATTTACCTCCGTTTAAAGAACGACCGTATCCATATATCTTATCAAAAAAGTAATTTGCAGTAATATAGAAGTTGCCAGCAAAAGGCCAATCCATATCAGTCAAAATGAGGAACTATTTCGCAATGTAGAGATAGAGATACAGGCTTAAGTTTAGGTTAAGTTTAGGATATTTGATAGCTTTAGAATACAAAAAATAGGTTAGAAAATATAAAAATGGGGTTTTTAACCCCATTTTTTATATCTGAGATTTAACAGCTTGCAGATCCTTTTTCATCCGTTCTACCAGCATTTCAGCAGCTAAATATACATTGCCGCATCCAGTAGTGATTACCACATCTCCGAATTGGGTATTGCTAGATAAAAAGTTGACCACATCATCAAATGTTGGCAAGTGTCTGCAAGACTTTCCCTTCGCTTTAATGGCTTCAACTAGATCCGCTGCATGAATGAGACCGGTATCTTGTTCCCTTCCGCCCATTATGTCCGTAATAATTACTTCATCTGCATCATCAAAAGCGTCTACAAATTCGTCAAATAATAGTTTTGTCCGGGAGAATGTAAAAGGTTGAAAAACGCACCATAATTTATTATGGGGATAATTTTGGGCTGCAGCTAGGGTAGCTTTTATTTCTGCTGGATGATGCCCATAATCATCGATTACAGTTACACCGCCAACCTTACCCTTTATTTCAAACCGGCGATGGGTACCTTTATAAGAAGCCAAAGCTTGGTATATTACTTCCCTGGAAATTCCCGAGATCCACGCGACGGCTATAGAGGCCAATGCATTATATACGTTATGTTTACCTGGGACCCGGAGAGTAAACCATCCCATGTCATGCCCTTTATATACGGCATGAAAAGAAGGACATCCCATTGAATCATACTTTATTTCATCTGCCATCCAATCCGCCTTTTCTTTGATACCATAGCTAACTACATCTCTTTTTATTTCTTTTAACAGCTTGTCCACAAGAGGATCATCAGCACAGCCGACAACACATCCACCCATTGGAACCAGGTTGGCAAAGTTTAAAAAAGATTGGTATAGATGTTCCATGTCTTTAAAATAGTCTAGGTGATCATTATCTATATTAAGAATAACGGCTATATATGGATGCATTTCTAAGAAACTTCCGGAAAATTCGCATGCTTCTGCTAGAAAATAAGGGCTATTTCCAATTTTAACGTTGCCTCCAATTTCATCCAGTTTTCCACCTAGGAATATGGTAGGATCCAGGTTGGCCCTATCCATGATAAAGGAAAGCATAGATGTGGTTGTGGTCTTGCCATGGGTTCCAGATATGGCTATGGCATGGGGAAAACCTTCCATGATTTGTCCTAGCAATACTGCACGATTCATAGTAGGGATGTTAAGTTTGTTTGCTTGTTCCATTTCCGGATTTTGACCATTGGTAATAATGGCTGCCGTATATACTACCAGATCAGCCCCTTCGACATTGGAAGCTTTATGCCCGATAGTAACGGGAATTCCTTTGCTTTCTAAATCTCTGGTAATGTATGATTCAGCTACATCCGAACCTGTAACTTTATATCCATTTCGAAATAAAAATTCTGCTAGGCCGCTCATACTTATTCCGCCAATGCCAACAAAATGGATATGGGCTCCTTTTAGGTCCTTTATATGAATAGAATTCATTTATATACACCTCACACTTTATACCTAGACAAGGTCAATATTGAATTTATGCGAAAAGTTTTCTCCAAATTATTGGTGAAGCAACATTCAATAACCATCGTCTATATAGTAGAAAAATTATATCTAACTCTCATACTAGTTTATTATACTCCGTTATGCACTGATTTTCAAGAAATCTTGTATTGTATTGTAGTTATTCTATGATAATGTCATATTGAATTTATTCTGGTAAAATGTCATATATGCGAGAGGAGATACTCAATATGACTCAAAAAGAAATAACCCGTCTTATAGTCATCAATCAAACTATCGAT
>JAAYKZ010000173.1 GCA_012522165.1 Clostridiales bacterium | reverse complement strand
TACCCACCAGGTTAGGGTTGCCATGACCAATGAAGCCTGTCAGAATATAATAGACTTTTTCCAAGGCAAGATGCCAGCGTCTACCATAAATCCACAGGTATTTAATAAGTAGGATAACTAGAAATAGAGCGGATATATACTTTTATCCGCTCTATTATATTGCTTGCTATATATTATTTTGCTTACTATATATATAAGCCTTTATCTATATAATAAATAAATTTTTTGATAGAAAATGAGGATCTGCTGTTACATTCACTCCCAGCTTTCGCAGTGCTTTTTCATCTGTGGGAGATTGAATATGGGTAAAATGAACTTCACAGCCTTCCAACTTATTAAGGCTTGACAGAGCTAGTTGAGCAGTGGGGTTGGTGGTGGCACTGATACTGAGTGCTATAAGGGTTTCTTCTAAGTTTAAAGCTACAATCTTTTCCCCCAAAACTTCTCTTTTAAGTCGCTGAATAGACTCTATTATATTGGGAGATAGTAGGTGGATATTATCAGGTATACCCGCTACTGTCTTTATTGCATTTAGAACTAGGCTGGATGCTGCATCCATTAGGCAGGAATTTTTTCCTGTAACAATGGCGCCATCGTGCAGTTCTATAGCAGCTGCACATAGACTTTCATATGTATCCTCTGTTGCAGTTGCACTCCGTTCTTCTACTACCTGTCTGGCTGGCAACACCACTTTTCTATCTTCTGGACATAAGTTTAAGTTTTTCATTAATACCTCTGCTCTAGTCAAGGTTTCTTTATCGGTATTACCTTTAGCAAATTCTACATTGTACCAAAAATATCGTCGTATGATCTCTTGCTTAGCAGCATTTTGGACTGTTTCATCATCAATAATTCCAAATTTAGCCTTGTTTACCCCCATATCTGTAGGAGATTTATAAATAGAAGAATCTGAAGTAATCTTATCCAAAATTCGCTTTATTACTGGAAAAATTTCCACGTCTCTATTATAGTTTACAGCTGTTTCTCCGTAGGCCTCCAGATGGTAAGGATCTATCATGTTGAAATCCCTAATATCTGCTGTAGCAGCTTCATAGGCTATATTAACTGGATGGTTTAAAGGGAGGTTCCATATGGGGAAGGTTTCAAATTTGGCGTATCCAGATTTTAACCCTCTCTTATAGTCATGATAGAGTTGGGATAAACAGGTAGCTAATTTACCGCTGGCTGGACCAGGAGCGGTGACTATAACCAGTTCATTATTAGTTTCAATATACTGGTTTGCGCCATAACCTTCATCACTAACAATGGTGTCCACGTCTGCTGGATATCCCTTGGTAAATCCATGGGTATATGTCTTTATTCCTCTTCTCTCCAGCCTGTTTTTAAATTGGATAGCTGAAGGCTGATTATCAAATAGGGTAATAACTACCCCTGCCACATCAAGGCCCCATGCTCGAAAATCATCAATTAATTTCAAAACATCCATGTCGTAGGTTATGCCAAAATCTGCTCGGATTTTTTTTCGTTCAATATCCCTAGCGCTGACACATAGTATAATATCGGCTTTGTCTTTTAACTTATGAAGAAGTTTTATTTTAATATTGGGATCAAAACCTGGCAAAACCCTTGAAGCATGGTAATCATAGAAGAGTTTGCCTCCAAACTCAAGGTAAAGTTTATCTGGAAAAAGCCTAAGCTTTTCTAGAATAGCTTCTGCTTGTTTTTCTAAATATATTTCATTATCAAAACCATATTTGCTCATAACAATAGTTTCCCCCTGATTCACTCTTAAAATAACAAAAGCATACTGTAATATAATATCAGATAAATGGTCAATAATACAAGACATGATTAATTTTTCAATAATTACAAAAAACTATTTAGTAATCTTTGTAAAATTTCAGTATTGAAATATCCTTTTGTTTTTGGTATTATATTTGATATCATACTAATTATATGGATAGTTGCTAATAAAATCAAATACTATCCATATAAAAATCCTATAAATATAAAAAGAGAGGAGCTGAGACGAGTTTTATTTTTTAAAGGGCTTGAGTTTATAGGATAGAGCCCTATGAAAAGAGATTAGATGAGAAGAGGAGAGATATTTTATGAAAAATTTAAGAGATTTTGTTTTGGCGGGATTATTATTAGCCGTAGGTCTTGTACTGCATGCTATAGTACCACCTACAGGAACACCGGTAAAGCCTGACTTCTTGTTGGCTATGCTTTTTGTATGTTTGCTGATGTTTGATGATGTGGCTTTAGGTTTTGTAATAGGCATAGCAGCGGGAATACTAGCAGGTATGACTACAGGACTTCCGGGAGGCTTTTTCCCCAATCTTATAGACAAGATAGTCACTACCGCTTTCCTTCTGTTGCTACTTGGAATAGCAAGGACTCGTATAAATCACTATATTATTTCAATTGTTACTCCAATTATAGGCACCTTATTTAGCGGCACCGTATTTCTATTATCGGCTATCCTAATGGGCGTGTTACCAGGAGAAGCTTTTGTATTGGCATTTGGAACAGCGGTATTGCCAGCCACCGTTGGGAATACTATCTTGGTTTCAGTACTATTTAGCGCCTTGAAGCAGACCGGAAGATTTATTAGCAATAGAAGAGCTAAAGCATAAAAAGTATCAATAATTTAGACAGAACTCATATTATATGCTTTAAAGCCTGTGTAAACACTTTATGGTTTTTCACAGGCTTTGTTTTTGAGCAGGATTTGACCAAAATCTAGTTTTGCCTATATTTTTGGACACAATATTTATAATATTATTATATACCAGTAAATTACGAGAGGAATGATATTATGGAAAGAGAAACTTTTGATGTAATGATTGAGATACCTAAGGGAAGCAGAAATAAATACGAATATGATCCCGAAAAAAGGGTGATTCGTTTTGATAGAATGCTTTTTTCACCGGTACACTATCCCGCAGATTATGGATTTATTCCTGAGACCTTGGCTCTAGATGGGGATCCCTTAGACGCTTTGGTGTTGGTATGGGAGTCAACTTTTCCAGGATGCTTGATAGAGGCATTTCCCATAGGCCTATTTATGATGCGGGATGAGAAAGGTGAGGACGAGAAGATACTCTGCGTCCCCAAGAATGATCCCTTGTGGAATTATATTGACAGCTTAGAAGATGTACCCCCCCATCTCTTGAGAGAAATAGAACATTTCTTTGACGTATATAAGGATTTAGAAGAAAAAGAAGTAACCATTGAGGGCTGGAGAGATAAAGAAGAAGCCATCAAAGTAATTCGTAGAGCTAGGGAAAGGTACAGGAAATGTTTAGAGGAAACTAAATAGAACGCCCTGGGCAAAGCTCTCCACTTTTAAACCATTTACAGGGTTTACACTCAAGGCATGGGATAGACTCCATCTTATTTATAGCCTTATTAGCCCATGCTGGATCTACTAGATGACCTCTACCTACGGCAACAAAATCAGCCAGCCTGTTTTCTATTATTAGTGCAGCCTGACTGCTGGTACGAATTCCATTAACTACAATAACTGGTATACTGACATTCTTTTTTATCTCTGTTCCACAATAGACTATCCAGTTAAATGGAAAGTTTGAGGGAGGCTGGGGAAGTGGAATATCAGGACTTTCTATACCTGCAGAGACATGCAGCAGATCCACCCCTGCTACCTCTAACAGCTTTGCAATTTTGATTCCGTCCTTTAGAGTAGGTTCATTCCCTCCCATACGATATCCTATGATAAAATTTTCATTTCCTAATTCTTGCCTAATATCCCTGATAATATCTAAGGATAGTTTCATACGTTTTTCTAAAGTTCCGCCATATTCATCGGTTCGATGGTTGGTAACAGGAGATACAAATTGATTGAGAAGGTATCCATGTGCGCCATGAAGCTCAATACCATCAAAACCTGCCTCTTTAGCTCGAAAGGCAGCTTTTAGGAAATTTTGCTTTATATTCTCAATCTCCTCTATAGTTAATTCTCTAGAGGGCTTATTTTTATCTATGGATGGTCCTGCAGGTATATCAGCCACTGAAGTGGGAGTTTTTAGGCCACCATGGTGTATTTGTATCATAACTACTGCTCCATGTTCATGACAGGCTTGTACAATTTTACTAAGCCCAGGTATGTGTTCATCTGACCAAATTCCCAGCTGGTCATTAGATAGTCTGCCATCCTTCTGTATACAAGTAGCTTCGACTATTATCAAACCGGTACCGCCTTTGGCCCTTGCCTTGTAATGCTCTACATGTTTATCAGTCACAAAACCGTCATTATCAGCCATCCCAAAGCAGACCATGGGGGGCATAACAGCTCTGTTGCGAATATTTTTGCCTTTTATAGTGATGGGTAAGAACAAACGATTTTTCAAAGAAAACCCCTCCAAATATAAAAATACTGCTATACATAAACAATTTTACGAAATAACAATTGTACACATTTCACAAATCATTAATATATATTCTATAATGAATGGAAAGATATATCAATAAAAATAAAAGCCACTTTTTCAAGGCCATAGCTTTTTCCGTGCCTTTGCCACCCATTGATTTATTATATTACGTAAATTGGAGGGGAAAGTATTTTCCTTGACATTGGAAGCTGCATATACATTCTTTGATATTTTTGTATTATCAATGACTATTTCAATAGTTCCTACCTTAGTGCCTTTCTCTATAGGAGCTTTTAAAAAGCCAGGATGTTTTAGGGTTATTTGTAGTTTTTCTGCTTCACCTTCTGATAAGGGTACGGATATATCCTCTTTTAGCATTAATTCTACTGTTTTTTGAAAACCATTCTTTACAGGTATTTCACCTACAATTTCTCCCTTTTCAAAGAGTTTTTTCATCTCGTAGTGGGAAAACCCATAGTCCAAAAGAGCTGCACTATCATCAAACCAAGGTTGACAGTCTAAAACCACTGCAACTAACTGCATATTATTCCTAAGAGCAGCAGAGGCCAAACATCTTCTAGCTGCTTTAGTATATCCAGTTTTAATGCCATTTGCTCCTTCATAGTTCCACAGTAGAGCGTTTTTATTCATTAATACCCTATCCCAGGGCTGTCCTTCCCAAGGGATTTTGTAATATTTTGTAGATACTATCTCACGAAAGACAGGATTTCTCATAGCATAAGCTGATATTAAGGCAAGATCATAAGCAGTGGTATAGTGGTCTTTATGATGTAGCCCATGGGGATTTACGAAATTAGTATTCATAGCGCCAATTTCTCGTGCTTTTTTGTTCATCATATCAGCAAAGTTTTCTATACTTTTACCTATGTGTTCAGCAATGGCATAAGCTGCATCGTTGCCGGATCGCAGCATTAGACCGTAGAGCAGCTGCTTTAAGGTTAGCTTTTCACCAGCTGCTAAATAGATGGAAGAGCCCTCTATTCCAGAAGCCCTTGGGGAAACTGTAATAATATCTGATAGATTAGAATTTTCAATTGCCAATATGGCGGTCATGATTTTGGTAGTGCTGGCCATGGGTAATTTTTCATGGGCATTTTTTTCATACAACACTCTTCCAGTTTCCACCTCCATTACAATAGCTGCTTTAGCAGAATTTTCAGGAGGTGCGCATAAGGAAGGAATAGGAAAACTTAATACAATTAAAGCAAGAGATATTATTATATTAATAGTCATTTTTTTCATACCGATTTCCTCCTATCCTAACATAAAACTATTATTTGTTTATAGGAGAAAATCATTCAAAAAAATAAAAATCAGTTTCTTGTTAGAAACTGATTTACACTTTATATCGATAGGAAGTTGGTTTGAGAGAACAGTAGCCGTATGAACCTATCTCTGTTTTAACGGTACATATTCTTGTGACGAAAGAACACTCTTATATGCAGGTCGAATGATTCTTCCCCCACTTATCAATTCTTCAATCCTATGAGCAGCCCATCCAGGCATCCTGGCCATGGCGAATATAGGGGTATAAAGATCCTCTGGAATATTTAGCATTTTATAAACAAATCCAGAATAAAAATCTACATTAGCACATATGGTTTTAGTGTCCTTTTTTACTTCACTGAATATTTCTGGAGAAAGCTTCTCTATGGTTTTATATAGTTTAAATTCCTTTTCCATTCCTGTAGCCTGGGCTAGTTCAGCCGCTTTTTCCTTTAATAAAACAGCCCTAGGATCGGATAGAGTATACACTGCATGGCCCATACCGTAGATGAGACCAGAACCATCAAAGGCTTCTTTGTGCAGTATCTTTCGGAGATAATCAGCAACCTCCTTTTCATCATCCCAATTTTTCACATTGGTCTTTATATTTTCCATCATAGCCATAACCTTTGCATTGGCACCTCCGTGCTTAGGTCCTTTCAAGGAACCTATAGCAGCAGCAATAGCTGAATAGGTATCGGTACCTGTAGAGGTGACTACATGGGTGGTGAAGCTGGAGTTATTACCACCGCCATGTTCTGCGTGTAAAACTAGGGATAAGTCCAAAACTTCAGCTTCAAGCTTTGTAAATTTCTTATCCGGCCTAATCAAATAAAGTATATTTTCCGCAGTACTTAAATCTTTTTGAGGATAATGAATATACAGGCTTTCACCGTTATGATAATGACATTTAGCCTGATAAGCATAGGCTATATATGAAGGGAATCTGGAAATTAGCTCAATGCATTGGCGCAACACATTTTCCACACTAACATTGTCTGGATCCTTATCATAGGAGTAAGCTGCCAGTACACTTCGAGCCAGCTTATTCATTATATCTATACTGGGGGCTTTAAATATCATATCCTCAGCAAAGCCTTCTGGGAGTTCTCTATGGGAACCTATTATTGCTTCAAATTTATTAAGCTGATCAGCGTTAGGCAATTTGCCAAATAAAAGTAGATAGGCAGTTTCTTCAAAGCCAAATCTATTATCTGCCTGAAAACCTCTTACTATCTCCTGAATTTCTATACCACGATAATAAAGACGTCCCTCCGCGGGCATTTTCTTTCCATTTTCTAAGTAGTAACCTATAACTTCACCGATGCGAGTCAAACCCACCAAAACCCCTGTGCCATCGTTATTTCTTAGCCCTCTTTTGGTGTTGTATTTTGTATGTAATTCAGCAGGTATATAATTGTTAGTTTCTGCTAATTGCCGCAACTCATTGAAAAAATCTTTCATAGTTTCACAACTCCCATCAAATCATATAAGTTTTAATAACCTCTAATAAATTCATAAAATTGCCTAATATAAATATGTATGCACTATAATATACCATAAAAACAAAGGGAAGACAATAACATTTTTCAAATATAAAATTGCAACTGTCAGACAACTGCTGTTTATGGAGTATCATGGTTCACATATGATTTTCATCATATTTTAGCATAAAATTGACTAATGACAAATCCTATAACTTTTTTTTAGTTATGAAACCTTGACCAACTCAACAAAGCTTCTTACTTATCAATAACCTATATCCTCGATACTTATAGTTATTGAATTAGTACAATAGCTTAGGGTATTATTATATAAAATGTTTTAATTTTCCTAGTAAGGTTTATAAATTTCATTA
>JAAYKZ010000172.1 GCA_012522165.1 Clostridiales bacterium | reverse complement strand
GCATTGAATATAGATTCGTAATTTTTTTTATTCTCCCTTTCGGATTCCTCTAAAGATGTAAGTGCTTCCTTAAGTTGCTGGTTTTCACTGCGAATGACTGCGAATTCTTCTTCTAACCGCTGTACTAGTATACTGTGTTGTTTTTCCAATACATCTTTGCTTTCCAGAGAAATTCCTACAGCAATCCCAATACCCAAGGATAAAAAAACACTAATTAATAATATAAGATAATATTTCATGTTCACCATAAAAGTCCACCTTTAAATCAGCATTCTGATTATAAACCTAATAATATTCGCATACGTAAGGAAACAAGCTGATATAATTCTTTTAGTAAAGGAGAGGTTTTAGCCACTATGGTCAAAGGAAATAGAGCGGCAATAAACAGCGCAGCAATATAGCTGGGTTTTAATCGATTTTTATAAAGTTCGCTAACCCCTTTTGCATCAACAACCTTATGCCCTACTTTCATCTGCACTAGCATGGTACTGGCCATGCCAGGTCTACCTTTTTCAAGGAAATCAATCATGTTATTATGACTGCCTACAGTTACTATTAACTCAGCATTTTTTTCATATGCTAGGATTAGTGCAGCATCTTCACTAGTACCCACAAAGGGAAATTTAACTGCCTTTAATCCCAACCTCTCAATTCGTTGCATGCCTGGACTGGTACCATCAGAGTAGGCATGAACAACTATCTCTTTGCATTTCTTCAGGCTATTATCGCTGACACTATCCATATCTCCAATTATAACATCAGGACAATAGCCAAAATCTAAAAGGGCATCTGTCCCTCCATCTACTCCTATCATAATAGGATTTACCTCTTCAATATAAGTGCGTATGGCTTTTAGATCTTCACGATAATTGTTACCTCTTATCACAATCAATACGTGACGCCCTTCCATATTGGTATTAATATCTGGCAATGATACAGGGCTTACTATCACTTCCTTTTCCTTCCTAGCGAAATCTAAAGTATTTTCAATGAAACTATCTAATACACTCCAAAGATTGGCTCTAGCTTCCTTCATCTTTGATTCGACATCCTCTTGCGTTAAAAACTTTATATCACACAAATATGATCCATTTACCTTTAACTGGTTTTGATCTATTTCTAAATAATCATTATTGGATATCTTGTCAAATGCTTCCTGGCCTATATTATCAATTATAGGAATACCTGCATTGAGCAATATCTTTGGTCCTCTGTTAGGATATTTGCCACTAACTGAAGAAACAGCATTTATAACTGCTTTTACTTTCTTTTCAACTAGCTGCATAGCCGCTACTCCATCTATGTCCATATGATGGATAACGGCAATATCATTTGGTAATAATTGAGATATAAGGGCTTTAGTTCTAATATTTTTTTTAGCATTTCCTTTAATTAGCATTCCCTTCACCTCAGTTTCTAACCTCTATAATCTATCATTCGCATATTATTTCTAATTATTCACAAAAAAAAGCCTCATACATGAGGCTTTGTTATAACCACTATCTATCCAATATTTCTTGACTGCATTCTCAATTTATCCGCAACCATGGCAATAAACTCACCATTTGTTGGTTTTCCCTTTTCATCGTGAATAGTATACCCAAAGAGTTTATTTATTGTTTCAATACGACCACGGCTCCAAGCTACTTCAATTGCATGACGAATTGCCCTTTCTACTCTGCTGGGAGTAGTATTGAATTTCTTTGCTATGCCAGGATATAACTCCTTTGTTATTCCACTTAAAAGATCTACATCCTTCACCACCATGAGAATGGCTTCTCTTAGATATTGATATCCTTTGATATGGGCAGGCACTCCCACTTCATGAATTATATTGGTTATATCTGATTCCAATGAGCTACTTTTATTAACAGTGTTAATAGGCTGATAAGTAATTTCAGGGTTCTCCGTTATCATGCTAGTGGTTCTTTGTTGAAATTCATGGTCTAAATCAAGAGTTATTTCTCTTACCCGTTTCATCAACAATTCTCAATCAAAGGGCTTTACAATTTAGTAATCAGCGCCCATTAATATAGCCCTTTGTGTTATTTTGTCTTGGCCTACTGCTGATAGTATTATTATTTTGGGATATACATCTAATTTTTCCTGATTTAGCTTTTCTAGCACGCCTAAACCATCTAGATGGGGCATTATAATATCCAATATAACTACATCGGGCTTTAATTGTAATATCATATCAAGGGTTTGCAAACCGTCATTAGCCACTCCCACTACCTGTATATCTTCCTGTTTCTGTAAAAACTCACTGATTATATCACAAAAATCCTTATTATCATCAGCGATTAGCACTGAGATCTTTTTTTTCATATTGTTAACCCCCCCATATTTTTTATCTTTATATCTTCTACATTAAATATAAATACACCAAGGACAGATACAGTAATAATGCCATAATACTTGCTTTTTACCAGCAAGTAGACCATTTGTAATCTCTTCTAATTATATTCGACAATCAACTGTATTTTCCTTCCTGTACATATTAAAAATATTTAGAGAGTTAACATTTTCATAATATTTTAATTATTCTGGTCAATTATTTTATTGGCTTCATCTAGCATCCATTCGATAAATATTCCATATCCTTTTTTTGGATCATTGACAAAAACGTGGGTAATGGCTCCTACCAGTTTCCCATCCTGAATAATAGGGCTTCCACTCATTCCCTGCACTATTCCCCCTGTACGCTCTAACAGTAACGGATCTTTAATCTCTATTACCATTCCTTTAGCACTAGCTCTATCTTGATAATTGATCTTTTGAATCTCAACATCAAACTCTTTAATTCCCTCCTCATCAATAGTTGATAGTATTTTAGCAGGTCCTAATTTAACATCATGTTGATAGCATATGGGAATGGGTTCCCCTAATACACTGGGATCAAAGTCTTTATTCATCTTACCATATATTCCAAAGTGAGTATTTTTTAATATATCTCCAATGACCTTCTGCTTGTTAGTAAAAGCAGCTTTTAGTTCCCCTGGATTCCCTTTTTCGCCTTGTTTTATATCTATAATTTTGGACTCCATTATTTCACCATTCTTAATGGATAACAGGGTTCCAGTATCCACATCTGTTATTGCATGTCCTAATGAACCGAAATTGTTCTTCTCAGCATCATAGAAAGTTAATGTTCCCACACCTGCTGTACTATCCCTAACCCAAATCCCAAGCCTATATTTACCATCATGATAATCCTCAATTGGTACAATAATGGTTTTAAAGATATGATTACCTCTAATAATTTCCAACTCCAACCCTTGCTGTTTTGCAATATTCACTAGGTCTGAAAGGTGCTGAGCATTTTTTACTTGTATTCCATTAACTTTATCTATTATATCTCCAGGTCTCAAACCAGCATCTAACGCAGGATTGTGTCCTACACCTTCCTTGTCATATACCTCTGATATTCCAACCAATAATGCTCCTTTAGTATATAATGACACTCCTATACAACTTCCACCCGGATATAATTTTTTTGGGGGGTCTACCTTTACTTGCATGCGTTTTATGGGAATCAATCCAAATAGCTTAAAATCCAGGGAAACATCACCTTGATTAATAGGTTCTATAAACAAGGATTCTCCTAGCTCATATATATACTGATCTTTCAAAGAATTACCATTAAATTTTAATACATTTATATTGTCTCCTTCTATTTTTATTGGTAGAGGTAAATGAAACTCTATGGTCTTAGTATCACCTAAAAAAATATGAAGTTGCTTTGGAAGTCTTTTTATCCCCTGAACATAAGGTGAATAATTAAGCAATAAAAATAACAAGGCCAATACTATGCCGCATACTTTTCTTACTGTTGACTTTGTCATATTCTAGCATTCTCCTGTCTTGACTTAGTTTTATATAAATTAAGGTAACCTCATAAAAATGATTTATACTAGTTAAGAATGCGTAAAAATAGACAAAAAAAGAAAAGGGAGTTACCCTTTCCCAAAACTTTTATTATATCTATTTTCAATTAAGTTTGCTTTTATATTCCTGTGCCATACGAATAAGCTCAGATGCATGTTCCATATTTGCTTTTGATAAGATCTTGCCTCCGGTCATCCTAGCTATTTCCTCTTGTCGCTGCCTATTATCCAATTTGATTGCTATTGTTCTAGTATGCTTATCTATATATAGTTTCTCAATTTTATAGTGACTATCCGCCATAGCTGCAATCTGAGGAAGATGAGTAACACAAATAACTTGTCTTGAGCGGGATATGTTTCCCATTTTTTCTCCCACCACGTGTGCAATACGCCCACTTATTCCTACATCTATTTCATCAAAAATTAGTGTAGGTATATTATCAACTTGAGCTAATATGGTTTTAAAGGCTAGCATAATACGAGACATTTCGCCCCCGGATATTATTTTAGATAAAGGTTTGACAGGCTCTCCGGGATTAGTTGATATCATAAATTCTATAATATCATATCCGTTAGGGGTTAATCTGTTTCTAATCTCAGCAGAATCCGATAAATTGTCTATAGAATCTATATTAACCATAAAATTGGATTTTTCCATCCCTAGTTCTACAAGCTGCTTTTTTAGCTGTTCTTCAAAAATCTTAGCCGTTTCCTTTCGCTGCTTTGATAGAATATGACAGGATTCTAATAATTGATTATATATTTCTTCTTCTTGTTTTAATAATCTGTCCAAATTTTCTTGGCTATTCTCTAAAGTGTCAAACTCCTCTTTTATTTCTTCTAAATATGAAAATATATCCCATAAAGTGGGTCCATATTTTCGCTTCAAATCTCTTATGATGTCCAAACGCTTCTCTATCTCATCTAGTCTATAGGGATCATGTTCAAATTCATCTCTATAATTTCTTACTTCAAATATAATATCTTCTAATTGATAAAATATCTCTTCCAACCTCTGACTTAGGGAATCTAATGTTGGTTCTATATCAGCAACTTGTTTTAGTTGAGATAAACAGTTTCCTATAAGATCAAAAGCAGAATGAAAATTACCAGACCCTGAGTAAATATCTTGATAAACAGAGTTTACAGT
>JAAYKZ010000171.1 GCA_012522165.1 Clostridiales bacterium | reverse complement strand
AGCTAGCCTAACATGCCATGTACTCATTGTCAACAGCTTTCGCGGCATAAACGCTTATGATTATTGACTTATTAAGGTACTATATTGTAACCGAGGTAATTTACACACTATTTTGGACTTGACTTTAATTTCTTATGTATTACAAAATCTTTAACTGAATATGTAATCACACCTTTGTGCAAAATAATGTTTAGTTAAGAAACATTGTAAAAATTTACTGGATTTAAACTACCTAAAATATAATGAAAAGGAGAGTTTATATGTATAGACAAGAAACCATGGATGGTAATCAAGCAGCCGCATATGCATCCTATGCTTTTACTGAAGTAGCATCCATTTTTCCCATTACTCCTTCTACACCTATGGCTGAGGGAGTTGATGAATGGGCTGCCCATGGAAAGAAAAATATATTTGGTCAAGATGTAAGAGTAATTGAGATGCAGTCAGAAGCGGGTGCTGCTGGAGCTATGAGAGGCGCTCTTCAAGCTGGAGCTCTGGCAACCACCTATACAGCCTCTCAAGGACTTCTCTTAATGATTCCTCATATTTACAAAATGGTCGGAGAACTCTTACCAGGAGTACTTCATGTTAGTGCTAGATCTATTGCAACTCATGCTTTATCAATATATGGAGATCACCAGGATGTCATGGCATGTAGACAAACTGGAGTGGCTATGCTTGCATCAAGCAATTCTCAAGAGGCCATGGATTTTGGATTTATTGCCCATTTATCGGCTATTAAATCAAGAGTTCCCTTCATACATTTTTTTGATGGATTCAGAACTTCACATGAATATCAAAAGGTTAATGTAGTGGAATATAAAGATGTTGAAAAGCTTATAGACTATAAAGCTCTTGAAGATTTTCGAAATAGAGCTTTAAATCCTGATCATCCTGTTGTTCGAGGTACTACCCAAAATCCAGATATCTATTTCCAACAAAGAGAAAGCGCTAACCCTTTCTATAATGCTGTACCTGGCATTGTCCAGAGTTACATGGATCAAATGAGCCAAATTACTGGTCGGAAATATAAGTTATTTGACTACTATGGAGCTCAGGATGCAGAACATATTATAGTTGCCATGGCTTCAGTTACTGGTACCATATCAGAAGTAGTGGATTACCTCAACGCCCGAGGGGAAAAGGTTGGCATGGTAAAGGTAAATCTTTACAGGCCATTTTCTGAAGAACATTTCCACCAGGTTATACCACAGACTGTTAAAAAAATTGCAGTATTAGATCGTACAAAAGAGCCTGGTTCTATAGGAGAGCCTTTATACTTAGACATAGTTAAGGCTTTTAAAAATAAGGAGAATGCCCCTGTTATAGTAGGTGGTAGATACGGACTTTCGTCCAAAGATACTAGACCATCCCAGATCCTTGCAGTATTTAATAATCTAAAACAGAGTTCTCCAAAGGATGGCTTTACAATCGGAATTATAGATGATGTGACTCACACATCCTTACCCGAAGAGAAGATAATAGAAACAACACCAGAAGGTACTATTAGTTGTAAGATATGGGGCTTAGGCTCAGATGGTACAGTTGGGGCAAATAAGACTGCTATTAAAATAATCGGAGACAATACAGACCTATATGTTCAAGGATATTTTTCCTATGATAGTAAAAAGTCTGGTGGTGTCACAGTATCTCACCTAAGGTTTGGGCCAAAGCCTATAAAATCAGCTTATTTAGTCTATAGTGCTGATTACATTGCTTGCCATAATCAGGCATACGTTTATCAGTTTGATCTGCTTAAAGGATTAAAGAAGGGTGGAACCTTTGTTCTCAACTGTTCTTGGGCTTCTGATGAAATTGAAGAATACGTACCATCACATATAAGAAGATATATAGCTCAAAATGATATTAAATTTTATATAATTGATGCCATGAAAATTGCATCTGAAGTAGGTCTAGGAAATAGAATAAATATGGTAATGCAAGCCGTGTTTTTTAAACTAGCCAATGTTATTCCCGTGGATGAAGCTTTAAATTATCTTAAGAAATCTATTGAAGATATGTATGGTAGAAAGGGAGAAGACATCGTTGAAATGAATATTAGAGCTGTTGACAGAGCTATAGCAGCATTGGTTGAAATAGAAGTTCCCCCAACCTGGGCATCTGAAGAAGATAAAGATATAGAGGATATGGATGTACCTGATTTTGTAAAGAATATACAAGTACCCATGGCCAGACATGAGGGTGATGAGCTACCTGTAAGTGCCTTTGTAGGTATGGAAGATGGAACCTTTCCCTTAGGTACAACAGCTTACGAAAAACGGGGAATAGCTCCTATGATTCCCCAGTGGCAAATTGAAAAATGTATACAATGCGGCAGATGCTCCTATGTATGTCCCCATGCTACCATAAGACTTTTCCTATTGGATGATGAGGAAAAGAATAGAGCACCAAAGACTTTTGAAACTAAAAAGGCTTTAGGAAGAGGGATAAATCATCTTCATTTTAGGGTTCAAGTATCTCCTCTAGATTGTACAGGATGTGGTAACTGTGCCGATGTATGTCCTGCAAAAGGAAAAGCCTTAGTTATGCAACCTGCAGAACAGGAAATTAGGATGCAAGAGGAAAACTGGGAATTTGCTATGACAGTATCAATGAAAGATCATTTAACGGATACTAATACCTTGAAGGGAAGTCAATTTAGAAGACCCTTATTAGAATTTAACGGTGCTTGTCCAGGATGTGGAGAAACCCCATATATTAAACTTCTTACTCAGTTATATGGTGAGAGAATGGTAATCTCCAATGCAACAGGATGCTCATCAATTTGGGGTGCATCAGCGCCTTCAATAGCATATACCACCAATTGGAACGGTAAGGGTCCAGATTGGATAAATCCATTATTTGAAGATGCTGCTGAATTTGGATATGGATTGTTACTTGGTTCCAAGCAAATTAGAAGTAATATAGCAGAGCTAATGAAACAGGCAATAGATTCTCCTATCCCTCAGAATATAAAAAATGCTTTTATAGATTGGCTAGATAATATGGATGATGGAGAAGGCTCCAAACAGGCTACTGAGAAAATATTAGAATTATTGGATGGATATGATTATCAAAACAATCCAATAATCCAAGAAATTATGAAAAGAAAAGACCATTTAATCAAAAAATCCTTCTGGGCTATAGGAGGAGATGGTTGGGCATATGACATCGGTTACGGTGGTCTAGATCATGTTCTGGCTAGTGGAGATGATATAAATATATTAGTTATGGATACGGAACTTTATTCCAATACAGGAGGACAAAGTTCTAAATCCACACCTTCAGCTTGCGTCGCCAAACTAGCCGCTGCAGGAAAAAGGGCAAGAAAAAAGGATTTAGGTCTTATGGCCATGACTTATGGAAATGTATATGTTGCTCAAATTGCCATGGGCGCTGACATGAACCATACCATAAGAACTATTATCGAAGCAGAAAAATATAAAGGACCATCCCTAATAATTGCATACTCACCATGCATTAACCATGGGATAAAATCTGGAATGGGGACCAGCATGATGCAAGAGAAAAGGGCAGTGGAGGCAGGATATTGGCATCTGTATAGATATAATCCTGATCTCAAAAAAGAGGGTAAAAATCCCTTTATACTAGACTCCAAAGAACCTACTAATGATTATAAGGAGTTTATCCATAGCGAAATTCGATATTCACAATTAATGAACGTATTTCCTGAGATCGCTGATGATATGTTTGAGTTATCTGCTGAGCATGCAGCAGAAAGGTATAGAAGATATAAAAGCTTAGCGGAACATGAAATATTATAAATAAAAAGAGGGCAAAGCCCTCTTTTCATTTTTGATTTGTTTCAACATATTCCTTTGCGTTCCTGACTTGAACTTCATTTGGAATATTAACTTTGGAATCAGTTTTTAGTTTCTCAGCATCTGCCCATGCTGCAGTATAATGGTTTTCCATAGGTATTTTTACATTTTTAAGCTTAAACTTGTTTTTTGCCATACTATCCTCCATTGCTTATTTTATCTTTATTGAGTTTATAATAATATACTTGCCCAAAATGCAGTTTTTATTACTTTATTATTATCTTAAGTTTTGATAAAATAGTTGAAATTAGAGGATTTGTTATATTATTTGAAATTGAAGGAGGAAAAACCTTGAGAATTTTATTTGTCGCAGATATACATGGTTCTCTTTATTTTACAAACAAAGCCTTGGAGGCTTTTTACAGAGAAAATGCTAATTATATTGTACTATTGGGCGATGTCTTATATCATGGAGCTAGAAACCCGCTCCCTAAAGATTATAATCCAGCCCAAGTTGCAAATCTTTTAAACAAACATAGAGATAGAATAATTGCTGTGAGAGGTAATTGTGATAGTGAAGTGGATCAAATGGTACTTTCTTTCCCTATTATGAGTGATTACTCAACCATTTTATGTAATGAAAGGCGTATATTTTTAACCCATGGCCATATTTACAACAAAGACAATCTCCCAAAGTTAAGCTCAGGCGATATTTTATTTTATGGCCATACCCATATAAACGAAGTAATAAAAACGGACAATATATATGTTATTAATTTGGCTTCTATTACGTTACCCAAAGAGAATAATCCTCATTCATATGGAATTCTAGATAATAACATATTTACTATTAAGAATGTTGAAGGAAACATTTTCAGAGAAATAGATTTAACCTAACTAGCTCATTGTGCTTGTTCCTCCCACAACAATAATGGTAACCAATACTTTACTTCATCACTAATTTGGACAAAAATACGGTTATTATATTTTAAATTAATAAGTATATTGACATTTACGTAACGTAAAGGTGTATAGTCATATCTAAAGGAGGTGGTTGTATGGAATATACTGTTAAAGGATTGAGCAAGCTAGCTGGTATAATCAGCAGAACCCTAAGGTATTATGATGAAATTGGACTTCTTAAACCAACTAGAATAAATTCCTCAGGATATAGAATCTATGGACAAAAAGAAATAGATCTACTGCAGCAGATTTTATTCTATAGGGAATTAGGGGTTAGTTTAAGCAAAATAAAAGAAATCATACACGACCCTTCCTTTGATATTGATTCTGCCCTTATAGAGCATCGTAAAGCTCTTATAGAGCGGAGGAAACAACTGGATCTACTAATTTCCAATTTAGACAAAACCATTGCTTCAAGAAAGGGAGGAATAAAAATGAGTGATAAAGAAAAATTTCAAGGTTTCAAGCAAAAAATGATTGAGGAAAATGAAAGAAAATATGGTAAAGAAATAAGAGAAAAGTATGGTGAAGATGCGGTTAACAAATCAAACGCGAAGATACTGGGCATGACTCAGGAACAATATAATGAATGGACAAATCTTGCATCTCAGATAACAGAAACTCTGAAAGAAGCATTTGCCACAGGAGATCCTGGAAGTGAGCTGGCACAAAAAGCTGCTGATCTTCATAAACAATGGCTAAGCTTTACATGGCCTTCCTATAGCAAAGAAGCTCATGCAGGCCTTGCGCAAATGTATGTAGACGATGAAAGATTTACAAAATACTATGATAAAGAGCAGTTAGTGTAAAGTTACCGTAGGGAATTAGAGTAATAAATTACCATATAAATTGAAAAGAAGATGACATCCTGTTAATATATTATTTGCTACAACAAACAATTAACGAAAGGATGACATCTTCTATGT
>JAAYKZ010000170.1 GCA_012522165.1 Clostridiales bacterium | reverse complement strand
CATGTAATTATATATTGTTTCAGGTTTGTAATAATACAAGCCTTTTTGTGATGCCTGTTTTTAGTTGGATCTCATTTATAGTTTTTTTACATATTTTATTTGACTTTTAATAGTTGGTCTTTCTTAATCTATTAATACATTAATTCTGCCTTCTCATTTACCAGAGCAATCATCTCACGCTCTCCTTCAATTTCAACAGCATAGGGATATGTCTTAGTAGCTTTTTCAAATGCCCTAAGCTGCTTTTGAGCCTGTTCTTTATCCTTTTTTACCAGCAATTCATATGCATATAGCAATCTCCTTCTAGCCAAATAAGAAGAAGTTGCTTTTATATATTTCTTCAGCTGGTTGGTATAAATCTTTTCTATTTCTTCCTTACGGCAAGGACCAATAATTTCATAAAACAGTAGATCGCAAAGCAACTCATTTTTATGTACTTCAAGGATTCCCGGTGCATTTTGCAGCAAAAACTGGATCATTTCTTTAGCATCATCAAACTGCCTTTTATCACATAAATAATTACATTTGAATACGCTCACACTACAAATTAATGGATTATTCATATCTGCATTTTCAGGTAATTCAAACCAATCCTTGGGCATATCTCGCAGTCTAGTGCCCTTTATCAGTAAACCGTTAATATAAAGCTGCAACCAAAAAGCTCGACGTGCCTCCTTATCTTTAATTAAACATAAAACGTTATATCCATCATTAGTAATCCCACCTATTTTTATTGGTATCCCATTCATCAAGGCAAAGGTCATTCCTATGATAAAGGAATTGATAAGTAAAGAAGATAAATGCTCTGTTTCAGGTAGTGTTATATACAAAAATAAGGAAAACAAAGCCACAATAATATTAGCAAATGACCCTCCTAGATTGTATAAAATATAGGGATAATTGTAGCCAGCACTTTCCGGAGGCATCATTAAACATTGCCCTATAGCTCCCATAACGGTGTATTTTTTTAATTTTAGCCCTTTTCCATCTGATATTAGCATTAATTTACCAATGCGAAAGGACACAAAGCTATAGCCAGATATTTTTCCGAATAATAGATGGCCAGCTTCATGTATAATAATGTGTACAAGTATGACAGTGTATATGAGTATAATAGTGTATATTACTGTCCACCAGTTACCATTATTTTTCAGGCTTTCTTCTATTACTTTTGCACCCAAAAAACCGCATATGGCTCCTATGATGCTGAATATAATTGGCACTAGTATATTATTCTTGCTTTTATTTTCCTTGTTTTTTCCCATAACTTATATTCCTTTTATATAAAATAAAATATAAAAATTGCTTTTGTTAGTTAGTGTTTGATATAATCTAGATAGAATAAAAGTACCAATTAATAAAAGTATAGCACAGCATTTATAAGAATGTAAACAAATTTATCCAGTCAGGAGATCTATGATAAGATATAGTCTATAATTTAACCCATAAAGGAAAATTTAAAAAACCCAATAGGAGGGACGCTATCATGTCTTTTAAAGTTGCTTTCATTGGTGCTGGAAGTATAGGTTTTACTAGAGGTCTGCTACAAGATCTACTTTCAGTACCGGAATTTCATAATATTCAAGTAGCTTTCACAGATATTAATGAACGTAACTTGTCCATGGTTACCCAGCTATGCCAAAGGGATATTGATGCCAACGGCCTTAATATTAAAATCCAAGCAACAACCGATCGTCGCGAAGCCCTTAGGGATGCCAAATATGTTTTCAATGTTGTACGTGTAGGAGGATTGGAAGCATTTGAGCTGGATATAAATATTCCATTGAAATATGGCATAGATCAATGTGTTGGAGATACTCTGTGCGCTGGCGGTATCATGTACGGTCAGCGTGGTATTCCAGTAGTACTAGAATTTTGTAAAGATATTAGGGAAGTCGCACATCCTGATTGTTTGATGCTCAACTATGCCAACCCCAATGCCATGATCACTTGGGCCTGCAATAAATATGGTAAAGTTAAGACTATAGGTCTCTGCCATGGAGTACAGCACGGGCATCAACAAATTGCTAAAGTCCTTGGACTAGAGCAAGATGAAGTCGATATTATCTGCGCAGGTATTAATCATCAAACCTGGTATATCTCCGTCAAGCATAAAGGCAAGGATATGACTGATAAGCTCTTAGAAGCCTTTGAAAAACATCCTGTATATAGTAAAACTGAAAAGGTGCGTATAGATATGCTTCGACGCTTTGGCTACTACAGTACCGAATCCAATGGACATCTAAGCGAATATGTGCCATGGTACAGAAAACGCCCCCAGGAAATTATGAACTGGATAGATCTAAGTGATTGGATTCATGGCGAAACTGTCGGCTACTTAAGAATATGTACCGAAGGGCGCAATTGGTTTGAAACCGATTTTCCCAACTGGTTAAAGGATAAACCCAGAAAATTTGATCCTGAAAAGAGAAGCCAAGAACATGGTTCATATATCGTAGAAAGTCTGGAAACCGGCCGATTATATCGCGGGCATTTCAACGTGGTAAACAATGGAACAATAACCAATTTGCCCGATGACGCTATAGTTGAAGTTCCTGGTTATGTGGATTACAATGGAATTAATATTCCAAAAGTGGGAGATCTGCCCCTTGGCTGCGCAGCTGTATGCAATGCCAGTATCTCGGTGCAGAGACTAGCAGTAGAAGCTGCTGTTCATGGAGATGATCTATTGCTTCGTCAAGCCATGATGATGGATCCCCTGGTAGGAGCTGTTTGCAATCCTCCCGAGATTTGGCAGCTGGTGGACGAGATGCTAGTTGCGCAAGAACAATGGCTACCACAATATAAAACTGCTATAGAAAAAGCCAAAAAGAGACTGGCATCCGGAAACTTAATTCCCACCAGAGATGACTATAAAGGTGCAGCTAGACTCAAAACTAAAACTGTTGAAGAAATGGCAAAGAATCGCAAAGAATATAGTGAACTTGCTGGAGCCGCTGATAAGTCTAAAAAACAACCTTCAACTGAGCAATAGTTTTCCTTTACAAAAAACAGTATTAAGAGGGATATGCCTATTAATTCAGGTATATCCCTCTTCTTTTTCTTTTAATTACTTAACCTATTGAACCTTCTATTCGTCACTTTTCTATAGTCATTATGAGTCATGAAAAACAACTGTTGACTAGCATAATTTATTTCTTATCAAACTCCTCATAGGCCTTGGCTATCTGTTTAAAACTTAGTCTTTCTAATATCTCTATAACTATTTTTTTAATTTCAGATGAATCAATTATTTCCTTTCCTATTCTATTAATTTCTTTTTCTATTTCCCTAGTTAATAATTCCAAATCCGAGCCTGTAAGGGGCTGGTTCAATTCATCCGAGACCCTCTCTAAAGTCAGCCTAATCTTGTCCATAGAAAAGGTCTGGACGCTCCCGTTTCTTTTTCTTACTTTCATACTCCTCACCTCCTTATACTAGTTGTTAGTGTAAAGTTACCGTAGGGAATTAGAGTAATAAATTACCATAAGAATTGAAAAGAAGATGACATCCTGTTAATATATTATTCACTATAAAGTCAAGTCCAAAATAGTGTGTAAATTACCTCGGTTACAATATAGTACCTTAATAAGTCAATAATCATAAGCGTTTATGCCGCGAAAGCTGTTGACAATGAGTACATGGCATGTTAGGCTAGCT